>JAAZZJ010000344.1 GCA_014237695.1 Oscillospiraceae bacterium
CCTGCCCCCCATCTGTGCGAACGACCACGGGGGGAGGAGGCTCCCGCCTGGTGCGTCTGGCCTGGGCGTAGGACGCGCCGCCTCTGGCAGTTGGAGTTTTCGGAGGAACCGGGGGAGCGGGAGGGGTATCGCTCTCCGCTGGCTGTGCGTGGTGACAGCGGAAGATCGCCTGCTCCAGCTCCTGCTTGTTGGCATAGGCCACGGTGCGTGCGGCCCGCTCCGGCAGCAGATACGGATCACCGAAGGAGATGCCCCAGTCCAGGAAGAGCCTGAGCCGTGTCTGCATGGGGTGCGTCCCCGTCTTCATCACTACAAACTGGCCCTTTGGGATGGACTTCAGCTCATCCGGCGTCATGAGAGGCCGCTCCATCATCTGGAGGGAGCGGCTGGCACTGTCTTTCCCACCGCCCTTGCTCACCGATCCGCTCATGACGGTGCGGCTGCCCAGGGCCTTGGACAGCACCTCGGCGGTCTGAGAGTTGGGGGCGAAGCCGCCGAAGATCGTGTCCTGGACGTTGTCTTGAATGATCTCAGAGCCCTCCTTCCCATAATTTTTCTCCAGCTGTGCCAGCGACTGAATGATCGGCACCAGAGTCAGTTTGCGGGAGCGGCCAGCGCTGAACAGAGGCAGGATGTCGAAGGCGGGCATGGTGCCCAGCTCATCGCAGAACAGCACCACCCGGTTGGGCAGCTTGCCGCCGTTCTCGTCCGCCACAGAGAACAGCTCACGGGACAGCGTCTGGATCATCAGGCCGGCCATGAAGTTCTTGCTGGGGTCTTCTTCCGGCAGAACAAGGAAGATGGCGGACTTCTGGGAGGCAAAGGCTTCCGCGTCAATGGCACTGTCGAAGCACAGCACCTGCTCCAGCTCGGAGTCCAGGAAAGCATTCAGCCTGGACAGCACCGTGGACATGACCGAGGCCATGGCCTGCTCCGCCGAGTTGAGTGCGGCGCCAGCGAACCACCGGGCCTTGTGCGTGTCGGGAAGTGTGTCCATCATGACCTGAAAGCCGTTCTTGCCCTTGGCGGTCTTGCTGGGCGCCAGCAGATCCTGCACCAGCTTGAACACACTGACGATGTGCCGCCGCTCCTGGGGAGCCTCCTCCGTGGGCGGCAGATACTCCGCCAGAAGGAGGACTACCGCTGTGAGCAGTCCCTCGGCGGCATCGTAGAAAAATGCGTTCTGCCCGTAGTTTGAGGCGTCTCCCTCCGGGTTTATGATAGTTTTCGCTAAGATTTTAGCGTACTTCTCCGCTTTGGCTCTCGCCGCCAGATTGGACGGCTGTTCCCGGCAGATATCCATATAGCGGTTGATGAGCGTGAGGAGGTTGTACCCGTCTGACCTGGTAGGATTGCGCAGGTCGATCACCGCCACCTTGTAGCCGTAGTGCTGCAAGGCCACAGCGCCATAGTTCCGGGCCAAATCCCCTTTTGTATCAAGGGCCAGGAAGCTCATCCCGCTGGCGCAGGCGTACTCCATGTTGGGGTAGAGAAAGAACGCCGTCTTGCCCACGCCGGACGCGCCGATCATCAGATAGCGATAGGTAATCCGCCGCTTTTACTGCCCTCATGAGAGAGCAGCAGTCAGAGCGGATTTTCCCCCGCTTCGCACCGTGCATGCGACTTTCACCGCACACGGCGCTCCATCAATGCAGATTGATTGTTGCGTGTATGTGAAATAACCAGTTTTTCCCTATAACCGATGATTTTATTTTGAGCTTTTACATCAAATTGGTTAATATCATAGTTGGGGTCATTTACCGCCATAAAGCATTTCTTATGGAGCGAAACCAGATTGTTGACCCTGTTTACCTTGTTCAATGGGAGATTAGGGTTAATGCGATGGGCATATGGAGTACCAGAAATGAGCCACCCTCCGCAGACACGGCATTTAAGCTTGTCGCGGTTGAGGGCATAAGCCCTGTTCATGATAAACTCAAAATTATTGAGCTTGTTCCATTTCCCGTGGAGAATGATTTGAGCTGTTTTCTCCGAATACATTTCGTCAAGCCGAGCCTGGATTTTCTTTTTCTTCGTTCGTTCAAAGTGTATCTGTCTGCCTTCTTCAGTATAAGGTGTTTCGGCTTGATTTTTACCTGGAGTGCGTTCCCATCTGCAAAAGGTAAGCGCGGTGAAGCCTACATAAATATCGCGGTATTTGATTGAGGGAATCTTTTGCTTATATTTCTGGTGGACACGGGGAAGATTTTGTACTTCATTTGCCGGAATCCATTCCCCTTTATACTGCCTCAGTCGACGCATTGCTGTGAGTTGCAGCCGCCTGCTGTGTTTCTGCATGGATATATTTACCCATGTGCAACACTGGTAGTATTGGATAATCCCTCTAATCTGGCTGTTGATGCGGTTCATTGCGCCAATCATCTGTTCCCGGCTGTAATTGCGCGGGATTTTCTTGATGTCCTCCGCGATTTTATCAGCTTTCCGCTTTAGTCGGTCCCGGTCCGGAATCGTCCGTGGAATGTAACCCCGGCGGGACTTCCCCCGAACCATTTTGAACTCATAACCTAAAAATTTGATGTGTTTCTTTCGGATATCTGTTATCAGCGTTTTTTCTTGGGATAATGTCAGTTTCATTTTGTTTTGGAGAAAAGTTTGTAACCGTATCGTCCACGGCCTTGCGGATTTCCGGGTCATCGGTCAGGGTTTCACAGCGGAAGCCGGTGGTGGCGTGGCAGGGCAGTTCCTCACGGACAGTCTGGAGGTACTTCTGCGGATCGGTATAGTTCCACCGTTCCCCACTGGCGAAGGTGACCCGCCCGACAGCCGGGC
>JAAZZJ010000345.1 GCA_014237695.1 Oscillospiraceae bacterium
GCCGGCGTGGAGGACGAGGTGCAGGTTTCCGCCGAGGATTCCTCCTACACCCGTCCCGAGGAGGTCGAGGAGTTCGTCAACAAGACCGGCTGCGACTCCCTGGCCATCGCCATCGGCACCAGCCACGGCGCTTACAAATTCACTGCCGCCCAGTGTACCCGCAACGAGAAGGGCGAGCTGGTTCCCCCGCCCCTGCGCTTTGATATCCTGGACGAGGTCGTCAAGCGTCTGCCCGGCTTCCCCATTGTCCTCCACGGCTCTTCCTCCGTTCCCCAGGAGTTCGTGAAGATGGTCAACGCCAACGGCGGCAAGATGCCCGATGCCGTGGGCATTCCCGAGGAGCAGCTCCGTCAGGCCGCACGCAGCGCCGTGTGCAAGATCAACATTGACTCTGACCTGCGTCTGGCCATGACCGGCACCATCCGTCAGTTCTTCTGCGAGCATCCCGACAAGTTCGATCCCCGCGAGTACCTGAAGCCTGCCCGCGCCGCCATCAAGGAGCTGGTCAAGCATAAGCTGATCGACGTTCTGGGCTGCGACGGCAAGGCGTTTTAAGTTCAGAACAGAACCAACCGCGATTTCCCCGATTTCTGCCCGGTAAAATGGCTGTCCGTTTGAGCGGCAGCATAAGAACCTGTATTCATCATCGGGGGATGCCGGAAGGACGAGGATTTTTCTCGTCAGGCAAGGGAAATCGACGCAGTATGGCGGGAAAAAGACCGGCCAGACGGCGTGTAGCGGTTGTGAATACAGGCTCTAAGACCGGCATAAAACCGAACATTTCATATGCAAGGCTCCCGGGCTGCCATGCAGGCGGCCCGGGAGTTTCTATCAGAAGGAGGGCAGGCCCATGGAAAAATGTCTGTACGTCATGTTTATTGAGAAAACCAAAACATACAACCGGCTCACAAAAGCTGCGGTAGAGCGGCACGTTGCCAATCTGAAAAGTCTGGATGAAGCGGGCCATATTGAGCTTGCCGGAGTATTCAAGGGCTACCCCGGCGTTGCCGGCATGTATATCCTGCGGGCGGAAAGCTACGAGGAAGCCGAGGCGCTCTGCAAAATGGAGCCCCTTGTGGTGGAAGGCTTTGCAGCCTATAAGCTGAAAGCGCTGCAGCCGGCGAACAAAGAAAATAACTACCTCCTTTAACGGCCGCACAATACCGGCAGTCCCCGCGGGGACTGCCGCTGATTTTTTCTCCATCAATTTTTCACATTTCTCTTGACAAATCCTTCGCTCTGTGTATAATCTAAAGCATGAACAATTGCTCATATGTTCATTTGTTTGTTCAAGGATGTTGCAGGGAGGTCAACGATATGAACCGAGAACCTATTGAAACCTGTGAGGTCAGCGTCATTCATGAGGACGTGCTGGCCCGGGTCAAGGCCAAGATGCCGGATGAGGAACCGGTCTATGAGGTATCCGAGCTGTTCAAGGTCTTCGGGGACAGCACCCGGGCCAGGATCATCTGTGCGCTGAATATCGAGGAGATGTGCGTGTGCGATCTGGCGGTTTTGCTGGGCATGACCCAGAGCGCCATCAGCCACCAGCTGCGGCTGCTGAAGGTTGCCCGGATTGTCAGGAGCCGCAAGCAGGGGAGGGTGGTCTATTACGCTTTGGATGACGCGCATATCGGACAAATTTTTGCGATGGCCTTCGATCACGTGATGGAAGAAATGGAGGGATAACCAATGGAAGAGAAAGAAAAGCAGGCTGTGCATGACCATGGGCATGAGTGCTGCCACGGACACGAAGAACATGACCACGCCCATGAACACGAGCATCATCACGACCATAGTCATTGCGGCGGCCACGGGCACGACCATCACCACAATAACTGCTGCGGCCATCACCACGATCATGGCGACGGCTGTAATTGCGGCCATGACCACAACCACGAGCAGGACCCTGCCGAGGCGAAGAAGGAGCTTCTGACTCTCGCGGCAGGCGCGGTACTGCTGGCTGCCGGCGTGCTGCTGAAAATACTCCAGCATGTGCCGGACGGGATCTCTACGGCAGTTCTCCTGATCGCATTCCTTGTTGTAGCGGCGGAAATCATACTCCAGGCCGTCAACAATATCCGTCACGGCGATATTTTCGGCGAGAGCTTTCTGATGGCTATTGCCGGTATCGGCGCGGTGTGCATCGGAGAAATCCCTGAGGGTGTTATGGTGTTTCTGCTGTACCGTCTGGGTGAGTATTTGCAGACAAAGGCCGTGTCCTCCTCCCGCAAATCCATTTCCGCCCTGCTGGATGTCCGGCCCGATCACGCCAATTTGCTGGAGAATGGTCAGAGCAGGGAAGTGGAGGCCGCCCAGGTGCAGGTGGGGCAGATTATTCTGGTGCGCCCCGGTGAAAAAATCCCCCTGGACGGCACCGTGCTGGAAGGATCGTCCCAGCTGGATACGGCGGCTCTTACTGGTGAATCCATACCCCGGGACATCGCTCCCGGCCAGCCGGTGATGGCGGGCTGTATCAATCTCAGCGGAGCGCTGGAAATCCGGGTAGAGAAATCCTTCGGCGAGTCCACCGCCAGCAAAATTCTGGAGATGGTGGAACACGCATCCGAAAAGAAGGCCGCCAGTGAAAAGTTTATTACCCGCTTCGCCCGGGTCTATACGCCTATCGTCTGTCTGGCGGCGGCCATTGTGGCGGTGATTCCGCCCCTGTTCGGTCTGATGTCCTGGAGCCGGTCCATATACAGCGCCCTGTGCTTCCTGGTCATCTCCTGTCCATGCGCCTTGGTGATCTCTGTGCCCCTCAGCTTTTTCGCCGGTATCGGCCGCG
>JAAZZJ010000346.1:0-228 GCA_014237695.1 Oscillospiraceae bacterium
GCGCTGCGCCGCCCGTCTTTCCCCGGGGGAGGAACTGGTGTGCGTCATTGCCGTGGGCCCCCCCGCCCACCCGGAGAGCCCGGCGGCGGGCCGTCCCCTGAAGCCTCTGGAGGAGCTGGCCCCGGAACCTGAAAACGCCCCGGACTGGTTCCAGGCGGGGATGGAGGCCGTCCGGCGGGCCCCCTCCGCCATGAACCGGCAGGGCTACCGGTTCGCCTGCCGTCCGGA
>JAAZZJ010000346.1:238-2786 GCA_014237695.1 Oscillospiraceae bacterium
CACGGCGGGGAGTGGACCTGGGGAGACGGCGGCGTCTTCCGGAAGGCTCTGGAAGAAAAATCCTGCGGCGCGGTGGTCTGGCGGCGGGAGGCCGGAGAGCGGCAATATCTTCTGGTCCGGCATAACGGCGGGCACTGGAGCTTCCCCAAGGGCCACGTGGAGGGAGACGAGACGGAGGCGGAAACCGCCGCCCGGGAAATTCTGGAGGAGACCGGGCTGACCGCGGATATCCACACGGCGTTCCGCCAGCAGGTCACCTACTCCCCCAAACCGGGGACCGTCAAGGACGTGATCTTCTTCACCGCCGTCCCCACCGGCGGGCAGGAGCATCCTCAGGAGTCGGAAATATCCCAGCTGGGATGGTTCTCCTTCCCCGAGGCGGCCCGGCGGGTCACTTACGCCAGCGACGAGGAGGTCCTGCTGGCGGCGGAGGCGTATCTGAACCAAAATTGAGGAAAGAGAGGCGTTTTCGCCTCTCTTTTCCATTTCCCTCTTGACAGCTCCGGCTGTGCGTGGTATGCTCTGGTTAGCTACTGTTCAGTAAACAGTAGTATCACACAGTAGAGAGGATGAGAGATATGTTTGCATTCGGAAAGTCCCCCCTTACCCGCCAGAAATGGCTGGAGGACCTGGGGCGGCGGCTGGCCTGGTCCTTCCCGGAGCCCCAGGCCAAAGAGATCCTGACGGATCTCCAGGCGCAGTTCGAGGCGGGCCGGGAACATGGGAAGTCCGACGCGGAGATCATCGATGCTCTGGGGACGCCCCGGGAGGCAGTAGCGCAGCTACTTGAGGAGGAGCCCGCCGCGCGGACGGAACAGCTTCGCTATACCCTGCTGTGGCTGGCGGCAGCGGCGGTATGCTGGGCTTTTGGATGGCTCTGCCTGTATTCGTACTTCAACTTCTTTTTGATGGTGGGGTTCTGCGCCTTTGTCCCCATGACGGCCTCCACACTGTTTATGCTCCTGCGCGGCCCTGCCAGAATTGCGCTGGAACGGCTGGTCCCGCCGGAAAAAACCGCCTCCCGGACGGTAACTTTCCTGCTCCCGGCGGCAGCAATGCTGGCCTGCACCACCTTACAGGAGATCGCCATTATCACCGTCATGCGGCTGCATATCATTTTGATAATAAATATCGGAGCCGCCATTACCACATTTTTGCTTATCTTCATCATTGCCATGCTGGTGCTGGCGGCATGGTTCCTGCTGCGGAGCGTGACACGGTCCATCCGGTATTTTCCCGGCGTGGTCCACGCTTTGGGAGGCGCGGCAGGGTCGGCGCTGTTTATGACGAGATACTATAAAATTATGGATGTAGACCCCCTCGCCGTGCCGCCGGAGTTGGAGATACTGGTCCGCCTGCTGCCCTATTTTACGGGTCTGTTCACCGCGCTGGCGTTCCAGCGGTGGGTTGACGGGCGGAAACCGCTGCCCCTCTGTTTCCAGGCAAAAGCGGTGACGTGGACGGATTGGCGGCACCATTTAGGGGTAAACCTGCTGGGCTGGTACGACCCGGAACAGGCGGCGGAGATTGTCGCGGACTATCAGGAGCAGTACGAGCTGGGCCAGGAGCGGGGGCGCAGTGTGGCCGGTCTGCTCTCCGAGTTTGGCCGTCCCACCGCCGTAACCCGCGCCCTGCTGCAGGAGGACCGGAAGGCCCGTCTGCGCAGCAGGAAGAACCGGCTGTGGGCCATTCCGTTTCTAGCGTCCCTCCTACTGTTGTATCGGATGATACTGAGCTTCAACTTCGGCAGTATTTTCTTCGATGCGGCATTGGAACAGGTCGTAGGGTGCCTGTTCCTGCTGCTGGGGTCCATCTCCCTGTTCATGTTGCTCCACGGCCGGGGGCGGGCGGCGCTGGAGGAGCGGTTCCCTGCGAACAAGCAGCCTACTGTCTGGGTATATCTGCTGCCGCTGCTGTGCATGACGGCGGTCATGGGATGGATGGTATACTCTTTCTGCCATCCTGAGCTGGAGATCATCGGGCACGCAATCCCCTGGCTTCTGCTTGAGCTGATCCGGTTTTTCATATTAGTGATGTTCCTTCTGCAGCTGTGGACGCTGTCACGGTGTGTTTCCGGAGCCATCAGGTACTTTCCCGCCGCCGTCCATACCGCCGGAAGCATAGCGGGGATGCTGGCAATGGGGACGATCCTTTACAGCCTGGACATAGAGTATTCCCTCTCAGAGTGGGCAAGCGCTTTTCCCTCCGTCGAGATGTTTCAAGTCGTTCTCTCCCTCCCCTATCTGCTGGGGGTCCTGCTGGCGGCGATTTTCTGGCTGGTCCTCCGCGCCGCCGGGAAGCCTTGCAAGGAGGGCTGACCATGGACGCCCAACTGAAAAAAGGCGTGCTGGAGCTGTGCCTGCTCCAGTGCCTCTCCGGCGAGCCCAAGTACGGCTACGACGTCATCCAGACCATGCGGGACTGCTTCCCGGATGTGACGGAAAGCACCTTCTACGCTATCCTCCGCCGCCTGGCCAAGGAGGGAGCGGCGGACACCTTCCAGGGCAGCGAGTCCAACGGCCCCGTGCGGAAGTACTACCGCCTCACC
>JAAZZJ010000347.1 GCA_014237695.1 Oscillospiraceae bacterium
TCCACATGTGGTGCTCCGCCTCCACGTGGTGCGAAAAGTCCACGCCGCCGGCCTTCAGATCGTCTTTCGTGAGCCCGCAGATGAAGCACATGGACGCCGTGTGTGAGATACTGGACGCCCGTGTCCCCCTCTCCAGCCGGAACCCGGACGTGGAGGAGCTGACGGCGGGGAAGCCCCGGCTCATGGTCCTCAACCGGGTGGATCTGGCGGACCCGGCGGCGACGAAGGCATGGGGGGCGTGGTTCCGGGGAAGGGGCTTCGCCGTGCTGGAGTGCAACGCGAAGCAGGGGCAGGGGACCCGGCAGTTCCCCGCCGCCGTGCGGAGCCTGCTGGCGGACAAGCTGGCGGCCTACGCGGAAAAGGGGCAGGCGGGGCGGATGCTCCGGGTGATGATCCTTGGCATCCCCAACGTGGGGAAGTCCACCTTTATCAATCAGGTGGCGAAGCGGAAGACCGCAAGGACCGAGGACCGTCCCGGCGTCACCCGGGCTAAACAGTGGGTCCCGGTGGACCAGAGCCTTGAGCTGCTGGACACCCCGGGAATGCTGTGGCCCAGGTTCGAGGACCCGGACGTGGGCTTCCGGCTGGCCTGCACCGGCGCGGTGCGGGACGAGATTATGGACCTGGAAGAGCTGGCCTCCCGGCTTATGGCCTACCTGGGAGAATACTACCCGCAGGCTCTGGCGGAGCGGTATAAAGTGGAACGGGAAGCGGAAGACTCCGGGTACGGGCTGCTGGTGAAGGCGGGCAGGAAGCGCGGCTTCGTTCTCCGGGGCGGGGAGATCGACACGGAGCGGATGGCCCGCATCCTTCTGGACGAGTTCCGGGGCGGGAAGCTGGGAAGGTTCACGCTGGAGCTGCCGGAGGCGGAAAATGTGTGAGAAAATGCTCCCCATGTGGGAGCTGGAGGAGGCCGCCCATGAAAAGGGCTATGCCCTGGTCTGCGGCTGCGACGAGGCGGGAGCCGGACCCCTGGCGGGACCGGTATACGCCGGGGCGGTCATCCTGCGGCCTGGACTGGAGCTGCCCTATTTGAACGATTCCAAGCAGGTGACTCCAAAGCGCCGGGACCTGCTCTTCGACCAGATCAGAGAGGCCTCGGCGGCCTGGGCGGTGGCGTCCGTCTCCCCGGAGGAGATCGACGCCACGGACATCCTCAGCGCCCGGGTGAAGGCCATGCAGCTGGCTATCAACGCCCTGCCGGTGCAGCCGGACTACGCCCTCATCGACGGGAACCGGGACAAGGGGAAGCACTTTGCCCTGGTCACCCCCCACGAGACCGTCATCAAAGGCGACAGCCGCAGCGCGTCCATCGCCGCCGCCTCCATTCTGGCCAAGGTCAGCCGGGACCGGTACATGGAGGAGATGGCGGAAAAATACCCCCAGTACCGCTTTGCGCAGCACAAGGGGTATGGCACCAAGCTCCACTACGAGATGCTGGACCAGTACGGCCCCAGCCCCATCCACCGCAGGAGCTTCCTGAAAAAGTGGGAGGCGGCCCGCCGTGGATGAGCGGAAGAAGCGGGGCGACCGTGGCGAAGCCGCCGTAGCGGACGCCCTGGAACGCCGGGGCTGCGCCATTCTGGAGCGGCAGTACCGGTGCCGGTGGGGGGAGATCGACCTCATCGTCCGGGACCCGGAGGGGGTGCTGTGCTTCGTGGAGGTGAAGACCCGCTCCACCCGGGCCATCGCGGCCCCGAGGGAGGCGGTCACCGCCGCCAAGCAGCGGCGGCTCCGGGACGCGGCGTCCTGGTATCTGGCCCGGACGGGCTGGGACGGCCCCTGCCGGTTCGACGTGGCGGAGGTGTATCCCGCCGGCGCGGAAGGGCGGCGGCAGATCAAGTATATCACAAGCGCGTTCCAGTAGAACGCGTTTTCGGAGGAAAAGGCACATGGAATATTTGAGTACACGAGACAAGACGCTGCGCAAAAGCGCCGCCCAGGCCATCACCATGGGACTCAGCCGGGACGGCGGGCTGTTTACGCCCGTCACCTTTCCCAGTCTCAGCGCTCTGGAGGTGGAGACTCTGTGCGGGATGCCCTACCGGAAGCGGGCGGCCTACGTGATGGGCAAGTTTCTGGAGGAGTTCAGGCCCGAGGAGCTGAACCTGTTCGCCAAGAACGCTTACGGCCCGGACCGGTTCGACCACCCGGACGTGGCGCCCCTGCACAAAATGGACAAGCGGACCTGGTGCCTGGAGCTGTGGCACGGGCCCACCAGCGCCTTTAAGGACATGGCCCTGCAGATGCTGCCCCAGCTCCTGTCCGCCAGCCTGCGGCTGACGGGGGAGAAGAAGACGGCCTGCATTCTGGCCGCCACCTCCGGGGACACCGGCAAGGCCGCCATGGAGGGCTTCGCGGACGTGGAGCAGACCAGGATTCTGGTGTTCTACCCGGAGAACGGGGTCAGCGAGATCCAGAAGCTGCAAATGGTCACCCAGGAGGGGGCCAACGTAGGCGTATGCGCCGTGAAGGGCAACTTTGACGACGCCCAGAACGGGGTAAAGCGCATTTTCTCCGACGAGGCCCTGCGGGAGCAGTTGGCCGGGCGGGGATACTTCCTCTCCTCGGCCAACTCGATCAACTGGGGGCGCATCCTGCCTCAGGTGGTATATTACATCTCCGCCTACTGCGACCTGCTCAACGCCAAGGAGATCAAGCTGGGCGAGCCGGTGAATTTCTGCGTGCCCACGGGGAATTTCGGGAACATCCTGGCCTGCTACTACGCCAAGCGGATGGGCCTGCCGGTGGGAAAGCTCATCTGCGCCTCCAACTGCAACGACGTG
>JAAZZJ010000348.1 GCA_014237695.1 Oscillospiraceae bacterium
CGTCTGGGGGGCGGAGGAAGACGAGGCCCTCCTTCAGGAGATCATCGCCTCCTTCCAGGCACGTTACGCCGAGGAAGCCAGCTTTCAGATCACCTTCCAGCCTCAAAGCGAATCCAACTGCAAGGACGTGCTGCTGGGAGATCTGGAGAACGGAGCGGACGTCTTCGCCTTTGCCGACGATCAGGTGGCCGCCCTGGCTGCCGCCGGCGGGCTGGACCCCGTGGAAAACCCCGAGGCCATCCGGGCGGCCAGCCTCTCCGCAGCGGTGGAGGCCGCCAGTGTAGACGGTACCCTTTACGCCTATCCCCTGACGGCGGACAACGGCTATTTTCTCTATTATAATAAAGCATACTTCTCTCCGGAGGACGTGAAGTCCCTGGACCGGATGCTGGAGGTCGCCGCAGAGGCCGGCGGCCTGGTGACAATGGACTGGTCCTCTGCCTGGTATGTCTACGCATTTTTCGGCAACACCGGCCTGGAGGTCGGCCTGAATGAGGACGGCCTCACCAATTACTGCACCTGGAACAGCACGGAGGGTCCCATCACCGGTGCGGATGTGGCGCGGGCCATGCTGAATACCGCCGCCAGTCCCGGTTTTGCCAGCCGCACGGATACGGAATTTCTGGAGGGCGTCCAGGACGGCAGCATCATCGCCGGAATCAGCGGCGTGTGGAACGCCGTGGCCATTCAGGAGGCCTGGGGGAAAAACGCCGGGGCCGCCCGGCTCCCCACCTACACCTGCCGGAACCAGCAGGTACAGATGGCCTCCTTCTCCGGCTGCAAGCTCATCGGCGTAAACGCCTATTCCCAGCATCCCCAGTGGGCAGCCCGGCTGGCGGAGTGGATCACCAGTGAGGAGAACCAGCGCCTGCGCTTCCAGGCCCGGGGCCAGGGCCCGGCCAACATCCAGGCCGCCAGCTCCCCGGAGGTTCAGGCCTCCCCGGCCATCGCAGCCCTGCTTGCCCAGTCGGAATTCTCCCAGCTCCAGCGGGTCGGCGGCAAATTCTGGGACCCGGTGACGGAATTTGCCACCAGCTGCGCTCAGGGAAACCCCTCCGGTACATCCCTCCAGGCACAGCTGGACCGTATGGTGGAAGCTATCACAGCGCGGTAAACACTCACTTTCAGGAGGGAAGCTATGAAAAGCAAACTTACCTTGCAGCAGCGGCTCATCATCCCCGTTCTTCTGCTGGGACTGATCGCCCTTGTCTCCAACCTGCTGGCGGTCTCCGGCATCAACAGCGTCCACGCCAGCGCCGGGACCATCGTGGACGAGTACATGGCCAGCGAGGCACAGCTGGCGGATATCCGGCGCTCCCTGATGAACATACACCGTCTGGCGCTGAGCCACATCATAGCGGCGGACCACGCCACAATGATCGGACTGGTCCAGGAAATCAAGGCGGAGGAGGAGGCCCTGGACGGACTGCTGGCGGATTATGCGCCCTATGTCGCACAGGAGGACAGCGCTGTATACCAGGGGGTGCTGGCGGACTATGACTCCTTCCGGCACGCCCTGGTGGACCTGGTCAGCGCCAGCGCCGACAGCAAGACCCAGGCGGCCTACGCCATCGCCAACGGGGACGCCGCCTCTACCAGCGCCGCCGCAGAGCGGGGGCTGGATGCCCTCTCCGTCTCCGTCAGCGCCCAGGCCGAGGGGGCCAAGGAACGGCTCTTCCGGGTCTACATCTCCTCCCTGGTGACCAGCGCCGCTGCCCTGGCGGCAGGCGTCTTCCTGGTCTGGGGGGCTCTGGGAATCATCCGCAGGCATGTGGCCGTCCCCATCCGGGACGCCATGGGAACCCTTCAGGACAGCTCGCAGCGCATCAGCGGCGTGGTGGGAGAGGTCCGCAGGCGCACCCGCACCTCCAGCGCCAGCGCCCGGGAGCTGTCGGGCCTCACCGAACAACTCTCCGCCGCTCTGGAGGAGATCGCCGGAAACACCGCCGCCATCACCGCAAGCGCCTCCGGCACCCAGGGGGATGCGGTGAGCATGGCGGAGGAGTGTTCCGCCATCACCGCCTATTCCGTGGAGATGCGGGACCGGGCGGAGAAGATGGAGGCCTCCGCCCGGGAGGAGATGGAGGCAGTCCGGGCCAGGACGGAGGAGATTATGGCCATGCTCAACCAGGCTATCCAGGAGAGCCAGGCCGTGGACAGGATTGGCGCGCTGACCAAGGATATCCTCTCCATCTCCTCCTCCACGGATCTGATCGCCATCAACGCCTCTATTGAGGCCAGCCGGGCCGGTACGGCGGGAAAGGGCTTTGCGGTCGTGGCTCAGGAAATCCGCCGTCTGGCCGACTCCTGCGCGGACACCGCCAGCCATATCCAGGAGGTAAGCGGCGTGGTCACCGGCGCGGTGAACTATCTCGCCGGAAGCGCCCGGGATCTGGCGGATTACCTGGGGCAGGCCGTTCTGACCCAGCTGGAGCGGTCCGTCCAGTCCGGGCAGCAGTACCGCAGTGACGCCGCCTACATCGAGCGCTCCATGGAGGATTTCAACCAGCAGGCGGACCGCCTGCGGACGGCCATGGCGGAAATCGCCTCCTCCATCTCCGCCATCTCCGGAGCGGTGGACGGAGCTGTCAGCGGCGTCACCGCCGCCGCCGACAGCACGCGCGGTTTGGCGGGAGATATGGCCGGGATCGCCGCCGGAATGGACACGAATCAGGAGATCGTCGGCGAGCTGCAGCGGCAGGTGGATATTTTCGCAAATCTGTAAGAGCCTGTTTAATATCTCAACGTGTGCGGCTTGGTGAGCTGATTTTTTGCCCGG
>JAAZZJ010000349.1 GCA_014237695.1 Oscillospiraceae bacterium
TGGATTTCTCGGCGGTCGACGATCTCAGAGCAGCACGGGCGCTGGCGCTGGCCAACATCCCCCCGCTGCCCATCCTGCAGGCCCAGGTCCTTGGCACCATGCTGGCTCCCATTTCCGGCCTGGCGTGCGTCCTCAAGCAGATTGCCGAAAAGCAGGGCGCCCCTGCCGAGGCTCCCGCAGAGGCAGCCGAGTAATCCAAGGGAAGATTGGGTTGCTTACGGGACCGGTTCCTGGCGCAGAGCGCAGTGACGGTCCCTGTGCCGCCGGATGAGCGGCATACCACACAATACTATTTTATTGAAACATTATCAGGAGGTAACTAACAATGGCTAGTGAGAAAGTCACCGCTATGATCGAAGAAGTTAAGGCTTTGACCGTTCTGGAGCTGAGCGAGCTGGTTCATGCTCTGGAGGAGGAGTTCGGCGTTTCCGCCGCCGCCATGGCTGCTCCCGCCGCCGGCGCTGCCGCTCCCGCCGCTGAGGAGAAGACCGAGTTTGACGTGGTTCTGGCCGGCTTCGATGCCGCTGCCAAGATCAAGGTCATCAAGGTTGTCCGCGAGATCACCGGTCTGGGCCTGGCTGAGGCCAAGGCTGCTGTCGAGGGCACTCCCAAGACCCTGAAGGAAGGCCTGTCCAAGGATGAGGCCGAGGAGATGAAGAAGAAGGTCGAAGAGGCCGGCGGCAAGGTGGAGCTGAAGTAAGAGGCTCCCTACCTGCGGTCTCGCAAGCCGGCTTCGGTTTGCTTGGACAAGCAATAGAAAAGAGCCCCGGCGGATTTTGCTGCCGGGGCCTCTTTTTGCGCTTTGGCGATAAACTTGGCCGGACAGATCGTCAAAGGCGGCTCCTGCTGCTGCGGCGAGAGGCGGGCGGCTAACCAGAGGGGCGTGCGCGGAAGTTGTTTTTTCTGCGGAGCCCGCAACATAATTATGAAGAAGAGCAAGGAAACCATTGACAAGCGGAGGTTCAGGCTTCTATAATAGGAGAGGCCTCCTTGACGGAGGAGGCGCAGTTCAATGACGAAAAATTGAGGTGCAAAGAGATGAAAAGTATCCGCAGAAAGATTACAGTGTGTTTGATTGCAACAGTCGTGATTACCATGGTGGCGGTAGGAGCGGTCAGTATCACGCTTACATACCGCAGTACCATCGCCACGGTGGACCGGATGCTGAGCGAAACCGCCGTTCTGGCCGCAGAGCGCATTGGGCAGGAGCTGACCGCTTACAAAAATGTGGCTATGGATACGGGCTGCATCCCGCAGCTGTCTGACGCGGCTGTACCGGTGGAGGAGAAGCGGGCCATCATTGACGAGCGCGTCGGGATGCACGGCTTTCAGCGGGGCAATGTCATCGGCTTGGACGGCATCAGCCTTTTTGACGGAAAGGATTATTCCGACCGGGAATATGTACGGGAGGCCATGAGCGGGAACGTCTACGTATCCGAGCCCCTGATCAGCAAGATCACAGGCGAACTGTCCATCATGGTGGCGGCGCCCATCTATGCCGGGGGCAGCCGGAGCGCCGGGATCGCGGGTGTGGTCTATTTTGTACCTCCGGAGACGTTTCTGAATGATATTGTCTCCTCCATTCAGGTCAGCGAGACCAGCCGGGCCTATATGATTAACAAATCCGGCGACACCATTGCCGATACGACCCTGGACACGATTACAACCCAGAACGTAGAGCGGGAGGCCCAGAGCGATTCCTCCCTGAAGGAGCTGGCCGCTATCCACGCGGAGATGCGCCAGGGTAAGAATGGCTTCGGCAGCTACCATACCGCCGCCGGACCCTGGTATACGGCGTATGCTCCGGTGGACGGCACCGACGGGTGGAGCGTTGCCGTGACAGCCATGAAGAAAGACTATCTGGCCGATACATATGCCGGTATGCTCATCAATGTGCTGGCCATCATTGCCTCCGTGGCGGCCTCCGTTGCGGTCGCCCTGAAGCTGTCCGGCAGCATCAGCAATCCCATGCGGGCCTGTGCGCAGCGGATGAAGCAGCTGGCGGAGGGCGATCTGACCTCCCCCGTACCTCAGGCTAGCGGCCAGGATGAGACGGCGGATCTGACCCGCACCACGGCGGAGATGGTGACGGGGCTCAACACCATCATCAACGATATTGGCTACCTGCTCACGGAGATGGCCAATCAGAATCTGGACATTCAGTCTGCCCACCGTGAGGCATATGTGGGCGGGTTCCAGAGCATCCTGCTGTCCATGCGGACGCTGAAGGTAGAGCTGAGCAACACTATGCGCCAGATTGAGGGCGCTGCCGGGCAGGTGTCCTCTGCCAGCGGACAGGTTTCCGTGGGCGCCCAGACCTTGAGCCAGGGCGCCATGGAACAGGCCAGCGCTGTGGAGCAGCTGGCCGCGACCATCAATGACATCTCCGGCAGCGCCGGAAAGACGGCTGCCGCCGCCGAGGAGGCGGGCCGGTTCGTAGGCCAGGCCGGCGGGCAGCTGGGGGTCAGCGTGGAGCATGTCAAGGAGCTGAATGCGGCGATGGAGAAAATTTCCAAGTCCTCCGAGGAGATTTCCAGGATCATTGCCGCCATTGAGAACATTGCTTTCCAGACCAACATTCTGGCGCTGAACGCCGCCGTGGAGGCCGCCCGGGCCGGCAGCGCCGGGAAGGGCTTTGCCGTAGTGGCGGACGAGGTGCGTAATCTGGCCTCCAAGTCCGATGAGGCCGCCAAGGCCACCAAGGAGCTGATTGAGAACTCTGTCCAGGCTACCCAGCGCGGCC
>JAAZZJ010000034.1:0-241 GCA_014237695.1 Oscillospiraceae bacterium
GGGAAAAGAGATGTTCCTGGACATCCGGCCCACCCGCTGCTATTTCTTTGATCCGGAGACCGGCAAGCGCCTGCTGAAATGAGGTGATGCAATGAGTTCTCTGAAAAAAAGCGTGGGAAAGCCGGTAAAGGCGCGGCTGGTGGAGGGCCCGGACGGCCGTCTGCTGACCCGTAGTCCCATGGGGTACGTCTATCTGCTGCTCCCGCTGGCGTTCCTCACCGTGTTTCTCATCTATCCTACC
>JAAZZJ010000034.1:251-12873 GCA_014237695.1 Oscillospiraceae bacterium
GATGGCGTTCTATGACCGGTTTGTCTTCATTACCAGCACGGGCACAGGCTTCGGACTGTCGGCCTTCCAGTATGTCCTCAATGATCCGACCTTCTGGAGGGCGCTGAAAAATACCGGTATCCTGCTGCTGGTCGCCCTGCCTCTGAGCGTCATTCTGGCACTGGTGTGCGCCCTGCTCATCAATTCCGTGAAAAAATTCCAGGGCATTTTCCAGACGCTGTATTTCCTGCCCTATGTGACCTCTACCATTGCCATCGGCACCGCCTTCCTGTGGCTGTTCCACTCCCAGTACGGCTACATCACCTGGTTTTTGAACCTGCTGGGGCTGGAGGGCTGCGCCTGGCTTACCGATCAGAATCTGGTGGTCTGGACGCTGTCCTTCTTCTGCATCTGGAACGGCCTTGCCTACAAGATCATCTTGATCCTGGCCGGCCTCCAGAAGATCGACCCGGAGGTCTACAAGGCGGCCAGGATTGACGGCGCAGGTTCCCTGCGCACTACCATGCGCATTACCCTGCCTCTGCTCTCCCCTACCATCTGGATGGTGGCTCTGACCTCCATGATCCATACCGCCAAAACCTACAACGAGGTCTACTCCCTCTTCACCGGCTACGGAGGAGGCGGCGACGCGGGTCCCGGCAACAGCGCCATCACCATCGTCTACTACATCTATTACCAGTTCAATGCCCGCAAGGCCGTCAACTACGCCGCGGCCGCAGCCATCATCTTCCTGCTGATTATCATCGTCCTGACGCTTCTCCAGCGCGTAATTACCAGGAAGCTGACCCATTATGTGTAAGGAGGCAGCCGGATATGACACACCCCCATTCCCATGAGATCAAGGTCCGGGACGGGCGCCTGATCGCGCTGAACGTGCTGAAATACGCCATCCTGATCGTGGGCGCGTTCATCATGATCTTCCCCTTCCTGTGGATGCTGCTCACCTCCCTGAAATCCCTGGACGAGGCCATCCGCATTCCGCCCATGTGGCTGCCGGGAGCTTTCCGCATCGAGAACTACACCCATGTCTGGGAAATGGCCCCGTTCATGCGCTATATCTTCAACACAGCGGTATGCTGCGTCCTCCACGTGGCCGGTGTCGTGGTATTTTCTGTCATGGGCGCTTACGCGTTCTCCATGTATGAGTTCAAAGGAAAAAAGCTCCTCTTTATGCTCTTCCTGGCAACGATGATGGTGCCCGGTGAGCTGCTCATCATCCAGAACTATATCACCATCAACAAGCTGCAGCTCATGGATACCTTCGCGGCGGTGGTGCTGCCTACCTTCGCCAGCGGCTTCTATACCTACATGCTCCGGGAACACTTTTTGCAGATCCCGCCCGCTCTCTACAAGTCCGCCAAGGTGGACGGCACGAGCAACTGGCGCTTTCTGTGGCGGGTCATGGTGCCCATGAACAAAAACACTGTGGCCACCATCGCCATCCTGTCCTTTATCGCCCAGTGGAACGCCTTTATGTGGCCCAACATCGTCACCCAGACCGACAAGACCCGGCTGGTGTCCAGCGGCCTGTTCGTCTTCCGTTCCGAGGCCAGCTCCAACCTCCAGTACATGATGGCGGGGTCCTGCATCATCATCTTCCCCATGGTAATTTTCTACATTATTTTCCGCAAACGCATCATCAACGGCGTGGGCGGCGGCGGCATCAAGGGATGACGCCCTCCCCCGCCATGCCGCCCACGGGAAGGCCGGGGCGGCACGACATCCGCGTTCTGTTGCCCAGGGCAATAGAATAATAAATCATTTGAAAAGGAGATCAGTATGAAACGTCTAACTTGCAGTCTGCTCGTCCTCTGCATGCTGCTCAGTCTCGCAGCCTGCGGCAGCAAACCCGGCGACAGCAGCAGCCCGCCCTCCAGCACGCCCAGCGGCAATGTCACCAGCACGCCAAGCGGCGGAGACGAGGCCGGAAGCGAGCTGTTCCCTGAACGCACCGAGCCCATCACGGTCACCTTCTGGCACTCCAACACCCAGGAGAGCATCGTGAAGACTTTCACGGAGATCGTGGACAGCTTCAACGCTCTGGACAATAACATCACGGTCGAGCTGGTGCAATACTCCAGCGCCGACGATCTGAACACCGCCGTTACCGGCGCGATCATGTCCGGCACCGCACCCGATCTGGTCATGGGCAGCACCATCTACATCATCGACTACCTGAATGCCGGAGCGCTGGTGGACATGACGCCCTATATCGAGAGCGAGGAATACGGCCTCGACCTGAGCGATTTCTATGACTGCTGGCTGGAAAACAGCAACAACTACGACATCCCCGGCTACTACGGGCTTCCCATGCTCCCCTACAGCGAGGTCGTCTATTATTTCCTCGTCAACGTAGGAATATTGCACGTCGCGTAAACGCGACGGGGAACGCCTACAAAGAGGATATAGACGAAATTAAGGGGGTGCTTGCGGAGATATGGCGGTTACAAAGATTAAGCCTGTTAAAAGCACTTTGAGCAAAGCCCTTGACTATATCGAAAACCCGGACAAGACGGACGGAAAAATGCTGGTGTCCTCTTTTGGGTGCAGCTATGAAACGGCAGATATTGAGTTTGGCTATACCCTCTCGCAAGCGCGGGATAAGGGAAACAATTTAGCTTTTCACTTGATACAGTCCTTTGCGCCGGGGGAAGTGGACTATGAGAAAGCCCATGAGATCGGGCGGCAGCTTGCCGACGCTGTAACCAAAGGGCAGCATGAGTATGTATTAACGACGCACATTGACAAGGGGCATATCCACAATCACATTATTTTCTGTGCTGTCAACTTCGTAGATCATCATAAGTAGCTTCATCACTCCTTTGGTTGTGGATTTGTTACGCGATAGAACGCCATTTTGCCGGGGTTAGGTATAAATCCCTGTCCCCGGCAAAAGTGCGCCCGCAAAGCCGCATATAGCAAGGCTCTTTTTGCCCCTACTGCGTAACATGAGGGCATAAAAAAAGCGGCGTTCCTGTTCTCCCGGTTAGGGATAGAGAAACGCCGCGTATGCGTCGTATTCAGTTTTCATTTATTCTTTCTCAATGCTGTGTGCTGGTGGCTGGGCTGGCAGGGTTGGGGGGCGGCATATCAAGGCTCTTTCCCTCAAAAGTAGTAAATTGGTAGTAAATTCAGCTTGAAATCCTGCTTGTATGCCCGTAAATCAAGGCTTTTTTGAGATAATCAACCATTTTGTATAAAAACCTGAAAAGTTTTTTACTGCGGTGTTACACATTAATTTTAGTAAATTCTGCTAATTCAGACAAAGGCTGTGGACTTTTTCCGAAATTGGGTATATAATCCTTCTATATTACACTATTTTCATCGGGAGGTCACTCAATGGCGAAAAAGAAGCGGTATCTGCTGGTGACCGCCGCTCTGCTGGCGGTCATCAGTCTGTCTATCGGGTCCCTCTGCGGCGCACGCGCATGGACTGCATCGGAAAAGCCACAGCGGCAGGCGGAAGCCGGAGCCGGCGGCGGGACCACCGAGGCTCCAGCGGAGGCGCAGACAGCAGAAAATCCGGAGGTCCGGGAGAAGGAGAAGCCGGAGGGTGAACTCTCCGCCCCGGAGATCCTTTCCGGCGTACAGGTCATCGCACACGGTATGGGAACGGTGGACGGCCTGGCTACGCTCAACTGTCTGGAGGGCTTCCAGCAGCAGTACGCCGCCGGCGTGCGGGTCTTTGAAGCCGACCTGCGGCTGACCAGAGACGGCAAGGTCGTACTGCGCCACGACTGGTGGCACTACGAATGGCAGGACGGCATCAACTGGGCCAACATCCCCACAAGAGAAAAATTTCTGTCGGAGAAGATCCTGAAGAAGTACACCCCCCTCTCCTTCCGTGACTTGCTGCTGCTGATGGAGCAGTATCCGGATATCTGCATCATCACCGATACCAAGTTCACGGAGTCCGACGCCTTTTTCCTGCAGTTCGACGCTATGCTGGCGGACGCCCGGGAGCTGGGTCTCACCTACCTGTTCGACCGGATCGTGATCCAGGTATACAGCGGAAACATGCGCACCGCCCTGAACAACATCTATCCCTTCCCACACTACATATATACCCTCTATCAGGACGAGACTCCCTTTACGGGGACGAAGGAGGATCTTGAGAAAAAGGCCGCATACTGCGCGGAGCGGGGGATCGGGGGCATCACCATGAGCAGCGCCTGGTGGAACCCCGCCTTCCCCGGGATCGCAAAGAAGTATGGCATCCAGCTGTACCTCTACACCGTCAATGACGCCGCCCAGGCCAGGCAGTATCTGGACGCAGGATGCAGCGGGGTCTACAGCGATTCCCTCACGCCGTCCGATCTCAGCTGATTCAGAATCCTGATCCTTTCCGTGCGGCGCGGCCCTGCGGGCCGCAGATTAAAATACCGCGCCGCCCTGCATGGGCGGCGCGGTATTTTAATCAATGGAGAAATCCTCCTCCCGCAGGCGGGAGGTCTCCAGCTTGACGGGACGGGGAGGCACCCGCTTCAGGGGGTCATAGCGGAAACGGGAACAGTGGTACTCCACCGCCACCACGCCCTTGCGGGGGCAGACGGCTTCCCGCTCGTTGATGACGCTGCCCTTCTGACAGTAGGCGCAGCGGGGCTCAATGTCCCTGCGGAACAGACTCATTGCGGTCCTCCCTTCTATCCGGCTTTACAGCGCACGGATAACGACCCGGTCCTCCTCAGCCGTAACGGCAATCTGGCTGACAGGATGGTCGTAGCTGTTGATGATCTCCAGAGCCAGGGCGTCCTCTACCTCCTTCTGGATGGTGCGGCGGAGATTTCGGGCGCCGTAGGCGGCGGAATAGGACTTCTTTACCAGGTGCTTCACCAGCTCCTCGTCGTAGGCGAGGGTCAGGCCTTTCTCCTTCATGCTGGCCTTCAGCTCGTCCAGCATCAGGCGGGCAATGGGCTGGAAGTCCTCCTCGCTGAGCTTGTTGAAGCAGACGATCTCGTCCACCCGATTGATGAACTCCGGGCGCAGGAACTGCCGCAGCGCCTTCATGGCACGGTCCCGGCCCAGCTCGCTGGCCGACTTGTTGAAGCCCACCGTCCCCTCCTTCCGGTCGCTGCCGGCGTTGGAGGTCATGACGATGACCGTGTTCTCAAAATTCACCTTCCGGCCGTGGGCGTCGGTGATCTGACCGTCGTCGAGAATCTGGAGGAGTACGTTCAGTACGTCGGGGTGTGCCTTCTCGATTTCGTCGAAGAGGACTACTGAATAGGGCTTGCGGCGGATCTTCTCCGTCAGCTGGCCCCCCTCCTCGTGGCCCACATAGCCCGGCGGGGACCCCACCAGCCGGCTGGCGGCGTGGGACTCCGCGTACTCCGACATGTCGATGCGGATCAGCGCCTCCTCCTGGCCGAACATGGCCGCCGCCAGCGCCCGGCACAGCTCCGTCTTTCCCACGCCGGAGGGCCCCAGCAGCAGGAAGCTCCCTGTGGGCCGGTTGGGCTCCTTCAGCCCCACCCGGCCCCGGCGGATGGCCCGGGCCATGGCGGTGAGAGCCACGTCCTGGCCCACGATCCGCTTCTTCAGCTCCGCCTCCAGCCCCAGCAGCTTTTCCCCCTCGTCCTGGCTGATGCGCTGGACCGGGATGCCCGTCCACTCCGCTGCCACGGCGGCCACGTCCTCCTCTGTGACAGAGACCAGCTCGTCGGTGCGGTCATCAGACCAGCGCTTCCGGGCGCTCTGGAGCTGGGAGACAAAGTCCTCCTCCACATCCCGGAGCCGGGCCGCCGCCTCATAGTCCTGACCGGCAATGGCCTCCTCCTTCTCCCGGCGAACCGTGTCCAGCCGGGCTTCCAGCTCCTTCAGGTCCGGCGAACGGGTCTCGCACTCCATCCGCACACGGGCACAGGCCTCGTCCATAAGGTCGATGGCCTTGTCCGGCAGGAAGCGGTCCGGCAGATACCGGCGGCTCAGCTCCACCGAGGCCCGGATGGCCTCGCCGCTGACCGCCAGCTTGTGATGGGCCTCGTATTTGTCCCGGAGGCCCAGCAGAATCTCCACCGCCGCCTCCGCCGAGGGCTCCTCCACCGTCACCGGCTGAAACCGCCGCTCCAGGGCGGCGTCCTTTTCAATATACTTCCGGTACTCATCCCGTGTCGTCGCGCCGATGACCCGGATCTCCGACCGGCTGAGGGCCGGCTTGAGGATATTGGCGGCGTCCACCGCCCCCTCGGCGCTGCCCGCCCCCACGATGGTGTGCAGCTCGTCGATAAAGAGGATCACGTTGCCCATCCGGCGGATCTCCGCCAGGGCGTTTTTCACCCGCTCCTCAAATTCTCCCCGGTACTTGGTGCCCGCCAGCATAGCGGAGAGATCGATGGACAGGATGTTTTTCCCCGTCAGCTCCTCCGGCACATCGCCGTTGACGATCCGCTGGGCCAGTCCCTCCGCCACGGCGGTCTTGCCCACGCCGGGCTCTCCCGATGAGCACAGGGTTGTTCTTGGTCCGGCGGGAGAGGATGCGGATGCACCGGGCGATCTCCCGAGCCCGGCCCACCACCGGGTCCAGCTTTCCCTCCCGGGCCAGGACGTTGAGGCTGCGGGTAAACTGCTCCAGCACCTTGGACCGGGGCGCCTCCTCCCGCCGGGGGGCGGCGATGCGGGTGGGGGCCTCCCTGGGCAGGCGCTGTACCACGCTCATACGTTGGAGAAGGGCTGTCTGGAGCTTTCTGGGGTCCGCCCCGATGGTGTCCAGCACCCGCATGGCCATGGTGCCGTTTTCCCTGAGGATGCCCAGCAGCAGATGCTCTGTGCCCACATATCCCCCGCCGGTCCTGCCGGACTCGCCCACAGCGTTTTCGATGACCCGCTTGGCCCGGGGCGTCAGCCCCTGGGGCGGCGCCAGCCCGGCCAGTCCCGTTCCCACGATATCAATGACCGCCGCCCGGGCCCGCTCGACCGTAACGGACTGTTCTGCCAGGCACCGGTGGGCCGCCCCCGCCTCCTCCCGCAGGAGACCCAGCAGCAGGTGTTCGCTGCCCACATAGCTGTGTCCCAGCTCCTCCGCCGCCGCCTGAGCCAGCCGAAGAGCGTTTTGCGCCCGGGGGGTGAATCTGTTTTCATACATGTCGGTACCATCCTTACCCACGCAGTTTTTCCCGTTCAGTATTCCCTCCCCGGCGGCTTTTACACATTTCTCCGGCAGCGGGCGATTTTACCCTTGCAATTTTTCAAGTTCATGCTACAATAGAGGTACCCATTCTAAGGAGGTAATCATTCATGGCTCATAAGATCACCGATGCCTGCGTCAGCTGCGGCTCCTGCGCGGAGAACTGCCCCGTCGAGGCTATTTCTCAGGGCGAGACCCAGTACGTCATCAACGCCGACGCCTGTGTGGACTGCGGCGCCTGCGCTGCCAACTGCCCCACTGAGGCCATTGTGGCGGAATAAGGTACATCGACAAAAATCCCCGTTCTCGGAAGAGAACGGGGATTTTTGTCAGCACTTCGGCAGATTACGATTCTTTTCCATCCGGGAACCGGTAAACGGTTCCCGCCGCTATCTCCGGAAAATCAGACTCGGAGACGGTGACCTCCGCCGTGCTGCCGCCAACGGCGATCTCCCCGGCCACATGGAGGTCAGGCGCGAAGCAGTCAAAGGTCAATATACCGCTCCCGGCTTCTTCCGCCGTTCCAAGCAGCTCCGCCGTCCGGTGAATGCTCAGCGTAACCGCATAGCTCCCGTCCTCGTTCCGGAGCAGCTCCAGGGAACTGTAGACGTCGCTGGTCCCCTGCTTATCTGTATACCGTCCGGAGTAATCTTCAATCTGATTACTCTCCGGCGCGGATACCTCTTCCTGCGGAGGCTTCCCGGCGCAGGCGCCGCACAGGAACACAGCCCACGCCAACAGCAAAAGAACGCTCCATTTCTTCCAGGCTTTCATTGCGCTTCACCTCATACGGAACAGAATTGCGGCAATCACACCGCCTGTTTCATGGACAGGGAAATGCGTTTTTTCTTCTCGTCCACCTCCAGCACAACCACCTTCACAATATCCCCCACAGACACCGCTTCGGAGGGGTGCTTGAGAAATCTGTCCCTGCTGATCTGGGAAATGTGTACCAGTCCGTCCTGGTGAACCCCGATGTCCACGAAAACGCCGAAATCAATAACGTTGCGCACCGTCCCGGTAAGCACCATCCCCGGCCGGAGGTCCTTGACCTCCATGATATCTGTGCGCAGGATGGGCAGCGGAAGCTCGTCCCGGGGGTCCCGGCCCGGTTTTTGCAGCTCCCGGGCCACGTCCGTCAGAGTAGGCACACCTACGCCGCAGGCTGCCGCAAGCTTCTCCAGGCCGATGGACTTCATCTGCCCGTCCAGGCCGTCCAGCTTTCCGGCGGATACGTCCGACAAAGCGTGTCCGGTGAGGGCCAGCAGCTTCTCCGCCGCCGGGTAGCTCTCCGGATGAACAGCTGTATTGTCCAGGGCATTTCTGCTCTCCGGCACCCGCAGGAAACCCGCGCACTGCTCATAGGCCTTGGGTCCCAGCTTCGGAACCTTCAAAATCTGCTTCCGGGAGGTAAACGCGCCGTTCTCCTCCCGGTATTTCACCACATTTTTTGCGGTCGCCGCGTTCAGGCCCGCCACCCGCTGCAGAAGGGAGGGGGAGGCGGTATTCACGTCCACGCCCACAGCGTTCACGCAGTCCTCCACCACGTTCCCCAGCGCCTCGTCCAGACGCTTCTGCGGCATGTCGTGCTGGTACTGGCCCACACCGATGGCCTTGGGGTCAATCTTCACCAGTTCCGCCAGAGGGTCCTGGAGCCGCCGGGCGATGGACACCGCAGAGCGGAGATTCACGTCATACTCCGGGAATTCCTCCGCCGCAAGCTTGGACGCGGAATACACCGACGCCCCCGCCTCGTTGACAATCGTATAACTGACCCCGCCGCCGGTCTGGTGCAGCAGGTCCGCCGTCATCTGTTCCGTCTCCCGGGAGGCGGTGCCGTTGCCGATGGCAATACAGGTAACCCCGTGGCGGCGGATGAGATCCGCCAGGGCCGCAATGCAGGCGGCCCGCTGCCGCTCCCCGTGGGTGGGGTAAACCACAGTTGTATCCAGCACCTTTCCGGTGCCGTCCACCACCGCCACCTTGCACCCCATGCGGTAGCCGGGGTCCAGGCCCATGGTGACCCGCCCCTTTACCGGCGGCTGCATCAGCAGAGGGCGGAGATTCAGCGCGAAATTGCGGATGGCTCCTTCACTGGCCTCATCGGTGAGGCAGTTCCGGACCTCCCGCTCCAGGGAAGGATACAGCAGCCGGTCATAGGCGTCCGCCGCCGCCGTCCTGATGAAGTCCCCGGCCCGGGACCCGGGCCGCAGCACCGCGCGGCGAAGCAGAACCAGGGCGGCCTCCCGGTCCGTAATCAGGCTGACCTTCAAAAACGCCTCCCGCTCGCCCCGGTTTACCGCCAGGACCTGATGACCCTGCAAGCGGCTGACATTCTGACGGAAGCCGTAGTACAGCCGGTAAACGCTGTCCTCCTCTTTGACGGCGGTACTCTCCATCACACTGGACTGCAGCATATATGTCCGCAGCACTCTGCGCACGCCGGCGTCATCGGAGATGTCCTCGGCAATGATGTCACTGGCTCCCTGCAGCGCGTCCTCTGCCGTCTCCACGCCCTTTTCCGGGTCAATATAGCCAGCGGCAACCTCCAGGGGGTCGGGACAGTCCGGCCGCTGGGCGTAGAGCAGCGCCGCCAGAGGCTCCAGCCCCTTCTCCCGGGCCGCAGTGGCGCGGGTGCGGCGCTTCTGCTTATAAGGGCGGTACAGGTCTTCCGCCTCCGACAGAGTGGCGGCGGCGTCAATCGCGGCGGAAAGCTCATCGGTGAGCTTTCCCTGGCCCTCGATGGCGCTCTTGATCTCCTCCCTGCGTTTCTCCAGGTTCCGCAGATATTGCAGCCGCTCCTCCAGGGCGCGCAGCGTGGTGTCGTCCATGGAACCGTGGAGTTCCTTACGGTACCGGGCGATGAAGGGGATGGTATTGCCCTCGTCCAGCAGGGACACGACGTTCTCCACGTGCCGCTGGCTCCGGCCCAGCTCCCGGGCCAGAATCTGCATCATTGTCTCCATTGATTCTCCTCTTACTCGTTGTAAATCCTGATCTGGCACATTTTCATGGCTTTCAGGGCGTTGATATGGCTTTCCGGGGTGACTCCGGCGCAGCAGGATGCGTCCACCGCAATGGGAACGTCCGGCAAAAAGGACTTGAGGACCAGGGCGTTGGATATCACGCAGATATCCGTACACAGCCCGATGAGTACCACCTCCGCAATGGGCTCCGCCCTGTTCCGCCGGACCAGCAGCTCCGCCAGATCATGACTGCCGAAGGTGGCCTTGGTGACATAGAGGACACTCTCGTTCCGCCCTGCGCCCTCGGTAAGGGCGGCCCGGACGGACGGCTCGATCCGCCAGCCCTCCGTCCCCTGAATGCAGTGGGGCACCGGCAGAATCTGTCCCTCCTGGGTCTCCAGATAGTTCGGGAAATGGGTGTCCTGGGTGGCGTAGACCAGGCCCTCCCAGGAGCGGATCTTCTCCACCGCGCCGGGCACGATGGCGGCAGCCTCCGGGGTGCCCAGAGATCCGTTGATAAAATCGTTCTGCATGTCAACGACAACCAAAACCTTCATACTGCCTCCTATAGCTTGAAAAGCTTCTCCACATAGACGTGTTCCGTTTTTCCCAGGAACCGTGTCCCCTCAAAATCCAGCTCCACCACGAAGGGCATCCAGTCAATGATCCGCAGGAAGCTGCCGCAGTTATAGCTCGGGTCGTAGTAGTTCAGGATCGTGCTGAGGGCGGTGCCGTGGGTGCCGATGACCACCGTTCTGTCCCGCTCCGCCGTCAGGATATCCGTCAGGGCGGCAACATTCCGCTCCTGTACGGAGCGCAGGCTCTCCCCGCCGGGCTCGTGCCAGTCGAAGTCTGCCCAGCGCTTCCGAAACAGCTCCCGCACGTTGCCGCCGGGGACGGTCTCCCGCTCCCGCAGGCGCTCATCGGTATGGATGGTCATGCCGAAATGCTCCGCCGCCTCCCGGATGGTGTCCAGACTGCGGCGGTAGGGGCTGCACCAGAAGGCGTCCACGGGCTTGTCCCGAAGGAAGTCCAGGACGATCTTGCGGTCCTCCATAGCCTCGGCGGTGAGGCCCCGTTCCCGGTCGGACCCGCCGCGGTAGTCGGATTGGGCGTGGCGGACGAAATAGATGGTGGTCATAATGTTCTCCTTACTTGTAGTACAGCCGCTGCCGCTCGTACTTGGCCTCGTAGCTTACGTGCATCCCCAGACGCTTGTACAGGTTCTCATCCACCTCGCTGAGTACCACCGTAAAATGGGCCCCGCAGCCTTTCAGCCTGGGCAGCTGCTTCTGGGCCAGATCGGCGATGGGGTTGGTCAGGGCGCTGACGCACAGGGCAATAAGCACCTCGTCGCTGTGAAGCCGGGGATTTTTGTTGCCCAGGCTGCCGGTCTTCAGGCGGCAGATGGGCTCAAGGACCTGGGTGGAAATGAGGTCCAGCTCCTGATCGATGCCTCCCAGAGCTTTCAGGGCGTTGAGCAGCAGGGCGGCGGAGGCTCCGATCTGGTCGCTGGTCTTGCCGGTAATGACCCGGCCGTCCGGCAGAACCATTGCTCCGGCGGGAGCCCCGGTGGACTCCTCCTTCTCCAGGGCGGCGGCCACGGCGGGGAAGATGGCCGGGGTGACGCCGGAGTGCTTCATCAGCAGCTCCAGTTTATAGACGACCTCCTTGTCCACGGTGCCCCGGAGCCTGCCGGTGAGGGCGGTATAGTACCGCCGGAGGATCTCCATATGGGACGCCTCCCGGCAGGCTTCATCGTTCACAATGCACTTGCCCACCATATTGACCCCCATATCCGTGGGAGACTGATAGGGGCACTGGCCCAGGATGGACTCAAAAATGGTCCGCAGCACGGGGAAGATCTCCACGTCCCGGTTATAGTTTACCGTGGTGACGCCGTAGGCGGCCAGGTGGAAGGGATCGATCATGTTCACATCGTTGAGGTCGGCGGTGGCGGCCTCGTAGGCCAGATTCACCGGGTGGTCCAGGGGCAGATTCCACACGGGGAAGGTCTCGAATTTGGCGTAACCTGCCTTACGGCCCCGGCAGTGTTCATGGTAGAGCTGGCTGAGGCAGGTGGCCATTTTCCCGCTGCCGGGCCCGGGGGCGGTGACCACCACCAGGGGATGGCTGGTCTCGATGTAGTCGTTGCGGCCATAGCCCTCGTCGCTGACGATCAGTTCGACATTGTGGGGATACCCGGCGATGGGGTAGTGGCGGCAGGTCCGGATGCCCAGAACGTTCAGACGCCTGAGGAAAGCGTCCGCCGCGGGCTGGCCGCTGTACTGGGTCACCACCACGCTGCCCACATACAGGTCCATCCCGCGAAACACGTCGATGAGCCGCAGTACATCCTCCTCGTAGGGGATGCCCAGGTCGCCCCGGACCTTGTTCTTTTCGATATCTCCGGCGCTGATGGCGATCACGATCTCCACATCCTCTTTCAGCTGCTGGAGCATCCGGATCTTGCTGTCCGGCTCGAAGCCGGGCAGAACCCGGGAGGCATGGTAGTCGTCAAAGAGCTTTCCGC
>JAAZZJ010000350.1:0-216 GCA_014237695.1 Oscillospiraceae bacterium
GAGCGTTGGTGATGCGCTCCAGAATGGCGGCGGAGTCCTTCTGGATCTTCTCCAGATCCGGGCGGGTGTAGGGCATTTCGCTGAATTTCATACTGTTTCTCCTGTCTGTCAAATTTGAGGGTCTCCATTTATAATTGTGCCAGCACGGCCAGCAGGTACTCCCAGGTCCGGCGGACCGAGGGGATGGACAGCCGCTCCCGGGGGCTGTGGATGTCC
>JAAZZJ010000350.1:226-2724 GCA_014237695.1 Oscillospiraceae bacterium
CCCGGCAGCTTCTGGGCCAGCAGGCCGCACTCCAGACCGGCGTGGATGGTCTCCACCACCGGCTCCTTCCCGGTCCGCTCCCGGTAGACCCGGACCATCACGTCCCGCAGGCGGGACGCGGGGCGGTACTCCCAGGCGGGGTAGTCCCCCCGGCGGCTGAAGGTCCCGCCGCAGCTGTCCGCCAGAGCCTTGAGGGCCTCGATCAGCTTCTCCTTTTCCGCTCCGGCGGAGCTGCGCACGCTCCAGGTCAGCCGCAGCCTGCCCTCCTCCAGCCGGAGGATGCCCAGGTTCAGGGACGTGCGCACCTGTCCGGGGAGGTCCGGCTCCATGGCCTGTACGCCGTTGGGGGCGGAGAGGATGAGGCCGACGGCCTTGCGGGTGTCCTCCGGAGAGAGGGCGTCCGCCGGGGCATGGCTGGCCCAGGTGAAGGAGCAGACCGCGCCGGACTTCAGCTCGCGGAATTTTTCCGGCGCGTTCTCTGTCTGGTCCTCCGGCAGGACGAACACGGCTCTGGCCCGGTCGGGAATGGCGTTGTCCTGCTCGCCGCCGCAGAGGGACACCAGCCGGGCGTCCGGCAGTGCCTGGAGGCATTGGGCCAGCACGCGGTTGGCGTTGGGGATGCTTTTGTGGATCTCCGCGCCGGAGTGGCCTCCGGGGAGGCCGGTGAGTTCCAGCGTGCAGAGCTTTCCGGAGGCGGGCCGCAGGGGCAGGGAGAGGGCCAGGTCGCACCGGGCTCCCCCGGCGCAGCCCACGGTCAGCACGCCCTCGTCCTCGCTGTCCAGATTGATGAGCGTCCGGCCCTGCAAATCGGAGCAGTCCAGTCCGGCGGCGCCCAGCAGGCCAATCTCCTCGTCTGCGGTGAATACCGCCTCAATGGGCGGGTGGGGGATGGCGTCATCGTCCAGCAGGGCCAGCATCATGGCTACCGCCGCGCCGTCGTCGCCCCCCAGAGTGGTGTTTTCCGCCCGCAGCCAGTCGCCGTCCAGGACCAGCGTCAGAGGGTCCTTTTCGAAATCGTGGTCTGTGCCGGGGGCCTGGACGCATACCATGTCCGTGTGCCCCTGGAGGATCACCGCCGGATGCCCCTCGTAACCGGGGGAGGCGTCCTTCCAGATGACTACGTTGCCCAGTTCGTCCCGGCGGCAGCGGAGGCCCCGCGTTCTGGCGAAGTCCTCCACCCACGCGCTGACGGCGTCCGTGTGCCCCGACTCCCGGGGGATGCGGCTCAGTTCCTCGAAAAACCGGAATACGTTCCCGGGCTCCATATGGGATAAGACAAAGTTTTCCATGGTTTTTCCTTCTCCTTGTTGTGGTTATTCCCGGCGATTTGCACGGATAAACGGCTCGTCGATCCGGGTATCCGTCAGCAGCGCGTATTTTTTCGGATGGCGGTAGGCGTTGCCGTGGACCTCGCGCCCACGGTAGGCCCGCAGCATATCCAGATCCAGCCCGGCCACGCAGACGCCCTCCTCCCCGCCCGCCTGAAGCAGGCAGGTATCCCGGGAGCCCGCCAGCTCCGGCAGGTAGGCCACGCCGTCAAATACGCTGGAGCCGCCGTTGCAGTCCGGAACGGAGTCCGGGTAGCTGCAGGTGGCGACGGCCAGCATGTTCTCGAAGGCCCTGGCCCGCAGCTGGGACAGGCGGTTCAGCTCCATGGGGCAGGCGTTGGGGGTCAGGATCAGCTCCGCGCCCTTGAGCATCAGGAGCCGGGCGCTCTCCGGGAACTCCCGGTCGTAGCAGATCATGGCTCCCACCCGGACCGGGCCGCAGGCGGTGTCCAGGTCCGTCACATAAAAGTCCTCGCCGGGGGTCAGATTCCGTTCCACGTCGAAATCGCAGGTGTGGAACTTGGCATAGGTCAGCTTCCGTTCCCCGAAGCGGTCGAAGAGGACCAGCGTATTCCTGGGGCCGCCCTCCCAGGCTTCCAGCAGCGTGACGCCCACGGCCATGTCCAGCTCTCCGGCCAGACGGCCGAAGGCACGGACAAACTCACCTTCGGCGGAGATCGCCTCGGCCTTCCACTCCTCCACGGGGCGGTCGTAGATGCGGTATCCGTTACTCCACATCTCGGGGAACAGGGCGATGTCCGCTCCCAGCTCCTTCGCCCTGCGGCAGGCGGCGGTCCCCTTCTCCAGATTTCCCTCCAGGCTGTCTGTGGGCGCGATCTGGAGCAGAGCGATTTTCAGAAGATTCATAGAGACCTCCCTTGTCCGGAATATAAATAAAGGTTCTTATAAAAGCTGCACTCCCGCCGCCTCACAGATGTCCAGGGTCTCCTGATCCCACAGGCTCACCTGGACCTCCCCGATGTGGCAGCAGCCGATCATCAGCATACACAGGCGGCTCTGGCCGATGCCGCCGCCCATGGTCAGGGGCAGCTCGTTGTTCAGGAGCATTTTGTGGAAGGGCAGCTCCCGCCGCTCCTCGCAGCCCGACAGGGCCAGCTGCCGCTCCAGGCTCTCCCGGTCCACCCGGATGCCCATGGAGCTGATCTCAAA
>JAAZZJ010000351.1:0-2238 GCA_014237695.1 Oscillospiraceae bacterium
CGGCGGCACCTTGGTCCGCCCGGCGTCAAAAAGTGCCTGGAGCAGCGACAGGAAAAAGACCGCCCCCGGACCGTGACGCTCCCGGCGGGGCTCAAAATCCGGCTCCGGAAATATGGATTTCCGGGCAAAGTCATAGGTAAAGGCCAGCCACCCCTCCTCCGGGCGGGGAGACAGCGTATCCAGCTCCTCCTGGCACAGATCCAACACGGCGGCGCAGGATATGCGCCTGCCGTCGCAGAGTGGGATGAACCGCTGGAGGTAGTTTTCCTCCTCCAGCCACTGCCGCAGCAGGGCGCGGCGGGGTCCGAGATATCTGGCGGCGGGCTGGGTGGCGGCCCGGCGCAGCAAGCTGCCGGTCAGCTGCCGGATGCGTTTCTTGTTCATAGCGGCGTCCTCCTTGGCAGGCGCGATCGTTCGTATCCCTCATTATGCACCAAACCGCCGGGATGCGCAAGGCGTTTTTCCGGCGGAAGCACCTTTCAGTTAAAAATATTTTAAGAAAGTCTGCCAGTATTTTCCCTTGCATTTGACGCAGGCACGTGGGATAATACATGTATCGATAAAAAGGAGGTTGTTTCCTTGACAGAAAATTTTCAGGAAATGACAGAGGATATTCTGACCCACCCTCTTTTTTTGCAGCTGCGCAGCTGCCCCCACCACGGCGGGGAAAACTCTTTGTATATTCATTCGGTGGATACGGCCAAGTGCGCCTACCGGCTGGCCCGCAGGTTCCGCCTGAAAGAGGACCGGGTTCGTGCGCTGACCCGCGCGGCCCTGCTCCACGACTTTTTTGGCTATGACTGGCAGAGCGAGCGGCACAAGCGGTATATGCACCGCTATTCCGGCTGGGAGAGGGTGCGGCATATGCACGCGTTCATCCACGGCTCCCACGCCGCCCACCGCGCGGGGCGGATGTTCGGTCTGGACCAGCGGCAGAAGGACGCCATCGCCAGCCACATGTTCCCGCTGGCCTCCTGGCCCAGGAGTTCGGAGGCCTGGCTGCTGACCCTGGCGGACAAGATGGTTGCCTCCCGCGAGGTGAGCGAAACCGTGGGCTGGCACGTGAAAGGCTGGTGCAGGAAGCTCGCGCCTGCCCGGGCACGGCGGATGTGATAAAAAATGTCCTCCCTGGCATCAGGGAGGACATTTTTTATCCGATATCCGTAATATATCCTTCTTCGTTACCACAAACTGCGATTTCCGATGCCAAAGTTCAACCTATTTTCCCTTTGGGACCGGCTTTCTCCGGTCATGAATACAGGTTCCTGGAATTATTTCAGCGTTCCATCTCCAGCCATCAGCACGGTCATCTCCTCAATCCGCTCCAGGGGGAACGGCGGGAGGGCCACCGGCTTCATAGCGATGGACATCAGCTTCATGGGGTTGTCGTCTGCCGCAACCCGGTTGGACGACAGTCCGCCGCACCGGCGGCACCGGTGGATGACCGCCCACTCGCCGTTTTTGCGCACCCAGACGGCGATGGGTTCCATGAGCCCGCCGCAGTCCGAGGCCCGGTCTCCGGGCTCCACGTCTACGTGGAGGCTGTGCAGGCAGTTGGGGCAATGGTTGCGGTGGCCGCTCCCGGCCCCCTCCGGGACCACAAGCCGCCCGCAGACCCGGCAGATAAAGCTGTCATGGCAGGGGTGGGTTTTATAGTAGCCTTTTTCAAATGTTTTTCGCTTGTTTTCTCTGGTCAAATGGATTTTCCTCCTAAAAGTTGTCAGTAAACATCCTTTTGGGAGGCTTGGTCATATTTTGTTGATACACAAACCTCCCGGTCAGCGCACAATCTCCATACGATAATTTTTCATAGGCTTCTCCTTGATTCTTGTTGTATTGGGGTTTCGAAACCAATTATTTCTTCGGCCGGAACGGGCAAAAACTTAATAGGGCGTCACCTTTTTGCGCTGTAAAGGCCCCGCTTCCGCACAGGGCCTTGCGAAACAGCGCCGGTTGTGTTATCCTGTTGATAACGAATCAGGAACGGCAGCGCCGCCGGAGGGCGGCCTGAGAACGGAGGCACATATGCGCGTCTACGAATCAGCGGAGGATTATCTGGAGGCGATTCTGGTCATCGGGAGAAGACGGGGCACGGTCCGCTCCATCGATATCGCCAATGAGCTGCACTTCTCCAAGCCCAGCGTCAGCGTCGCCATGAAAAAGCTCCGGGAGAGCGGCCATATTGAGATGGACCAGGACGGTTTGATTCGGCTGCTGCCCTCCGGGCAGACGGTCGCG
>JAAZZJ010000351.1:2248-2705 GCA_014237695.1 Oscillospiraceae bacterium
CGATGCCTGCCGGGTGGAACACGATCTCAGCCCGGAGACCTTTGAAAAGCTCAAGGAGCATATTCGCCGGACCATCGGTGAAACGCCGGGCAAGGCAGAAAAGTGAAGCTCCGCCCTTTTTCCGGGCGGAAGCTGTCTGCCGGAATTATCCTGTTTTGGAAAAAGAGGGCGGCCCTCCTTCCGGAGGACCGCCCAGCATTTTCAGAAAAACGGGGAATCAGACCGCCGTGACGTTTACCGCCCGCAGCTTGCTGCTGTTCTTGGGGTCCGGCTCCACCTCATAGGTGACCTTCTGCCCCTCGGTGAGGGTGCGGTAGCCGGTTCCCTGGATGGCGGAGAAATGGACAAACACATCGCCGCTCCCGTCATCATTGGAGATAAAGCCGTAGCCCTTCTCCGCGTTGAACCATTTTACGGTTCCGTTGTTCATGGTGATTGCCTCCTAAGAATTGAAGTA
>JAAZZJ010000352.1:0-2391 GCA_014237695.1 Oscillospiraceae bacterium
CACCAATCTCCGCCGCTACGTCTCCCCCACGCCCTTCATCCCCGACAACCCCGCCGACCGGGCCTCCCGGTGCGAGGAGATTCTCACCATCGCCGCCCTGGGCCTGAAAAAGCGGCTGGAACACACCGGCGCGCGGACCGCTGTCATCGGGCTCTCCGGCGGTCTGGACAGCACCCTGGCCCTGCTGATCGCCGCCCTTGCCATGGGGATGCTCCACCGGGACCCCGGCGACATCATCGCCGTCACTATGCCCTGCTTCGGCACGACGGACCGGACGAAGAACAACGCCGTCCTCCTGGCGGAGCACATGGGGACTACCCTGCGGACCATCCCCATCGGGGACACGGTGCGCAGCCACTTCCGGGACATCGGCCACAGCCCGGAGGACCAGGATGTCACCTACGAGAACGCCCAGGCCCGGGAGCGGACTCAGGTGCTGATGGACATCGCCAACCAGACCGGCGGGCTGGTCATCGGTACCGGGGATCTCAGTGAGCTGGCTCTGGGCTGGGCCACCTACAGCGGCGACCATATGAGCATGTACGGCGTCAACGCCTCCATTCCCAAGACCCTGGTGCGCCACCTGGTAGACTACGTGGCACGGGACAACCGGAAGAAGGACCCGGAGCTGGCCCAGGTCCTTGAGGATATTCTGGACACCCCTGTTTCCCCGGAGCTGCTCCCGGCGGTCCAAGGGGAGATCAGCCAACGCACGGAGGACCTGGTGGGGCCCTACGAACTCCACGACTTTTTCCTCTACCACGCCGTCCGCTGGGGCTTCGGCCCCCGGAAGATCCTTCGGCTGGCGGAGCTGGCCCTGGGGCGGCAATACAGCCGGGAGGTCATCCTCAAATGGCTGAAAAATTTCTACTGCCGGTTCTTCGCCCAGCAGTTCAAGCGCTCCTGCCTGCCGGACGGCCCCAAGGTGGGCAGCGTGGCCCTGTCTCCCCGCGGGGATTGGCGGATGCCCTCGGACGCCGCAGCCCGGCTGTGGCTGGAGGAGCTTGAGGGGTTATAAGAGAGGAGACCGACCGCATGACACAGAAAACCTTCGACCTGCTGGAGGGCTGTATGCTCGCCTGCATGGGCGATTCCGCCCATGACGCCGAACACGTCCGGCGGGTGCTGTTCCTGGCCCTGGAGATCGCGGAGTCGGAGCCCTCGGCGGACCGGGACGTACTCATTGCCGCCTGCCTGCTCCACGACATCGGCCGGGAGGAACAGTTCCGGGACCCGTCCCTCTGCCATGCACAGGTGGGGGCGGAGAAGGCGTACCGTTTCCTGCTGGACCACGATTTCTCAGAAAACTTCGCCGCCCATGTCCGGGACTGTGTCCGGACCCACCGCTTCCGCTCCGGCGACCCGCCGGCCACCATCGAGGCAAGAATCCTCTTCGACGCGGACAAGCTGGACGTCACCGGGGCCATCGGCATGGCGCGGACCTTCTTCTATGCCGCCCGGGCAGGACAGCCTCTGTATACCCTTCTGCCGGACGGCACGGTCTCCGACGGCACGGCGGAGGAGCCCGGGGGCTGCCATTCCGTACTGCGGGAATACAGGTTCAAGCTGGAAAAAATCTATGACCGCTTCCTCACCCCGCGGGGCGCGGAGATGGCCCGCCGGAGGCGGGCCGCAATGGTCAGTGTTTACGAAAGCATTCTGGCGGAGGCCCGGGAGCCCTATGAGACCGGCGGCTCTATCCTCCGCCGGTGCATCGAATCTACATAAGGGAGCGCGCGCCGCTATGACAACGAAAATTTTTCTCGTCCGCCACGCCGAGGCGGAGGGCAACCTCTTCCGGGTAGCCCATGGACAGTATGACAGCGTGATTACCCCCCAGGGCTACCGTCAGCTGGCCTATCTGCGGGAGCGGTTCCGGGAGGAGCGGCTGGACGCGGTGTACGGCAGCGACCTGACCCGCACCCACACCACCGCCTCCGCCCTGTACGTCCCCCGGGGGCTGGAATTCCGACCTCTGCCCCTGCTGCGGGAGATCAGGCTGGGCGTCTGGGAGCAGCTGAGCTGGGGCCAGATCCAGCGTACGGATAAGCAGATGTACGTGGATTTCAACAAGCGGCCCGATCTGTGGCACGTGGAGGGAGCGGAGACCTTTGCACAGGTCCGTGACCGGACGCTGGAGGGCATCCGCCAGATCGCGGCGGAGAATCCCGGCGGCACGGTGGCCGCCGCCAGCCACGGCGCGGCCCTGCGGACCCTGCTGGGGACGCTTCAGGGCATGAGTCTGGAGGAGATCGGCCAGACGGGTCACGGGGACAACACCGCCGTCTCCCTGCTGGAAGCGGAGGGGGACGATATTCGGGTAGTGTTCCGGGACGACGCCAGCCATCTGCCTGCCGCCGTGTCCACCTTCCGCCGCCAGAGCTGGCACAA
>JAAZZJ010000352.1:2435-2648 GCA_014237695.1 Oscillospiraceae bacterium
GCCTCTGATGAAGGTGGAAAACGCACCGAGGAGGCGCTGCTGGAGGAAGAAGGCTCCGGCACGATCTCCATGGCGCTGGAGCCGGAGGCGCTTCGCATCACGGATTATCAGCTGGTCCCCGCCCTGCGGGGACAGCGGTATGGTATTCAGCTTCTGGGTCAGGCGGTCCAGTATGCCCGCACTCAGGGGCGGGAGGCTTTGGTTTTGCGCTGT
>JAAZZJ010000353.1 GCA_014237695.1 Oscillospiraceae bacterium
CATTGGCAATACGGATAGCCTCCAGGATGTCCTTGACTAGGATGATCTTTCCGCTGCGCTCCAGGGAGGCCCGGGCGGTCTCCCGACGAGGCAGGACGGCCAGCTGCTTCTCCAGCTCCGCTGCCACCGCCTCGGCTAGGGTCCGGGAGTTTGTGACCAGAACGGCGCAGGCGTTTTGGTCGTGTTCCGCCTGGCTGAGAAGGTCGGCGGCTATTTGCCGGGCGTCGCTGCCTCCGTCGGCAATCACCAGGATGTCGCTTGGCCCGGCGATCATATCGATGCCCACTTTCCCGAAGACCTGGCGCTTGGCCTCCGCCACGAAAGCGTTGCCGGGGCCCACGATCTTATCCACCCGGGGAATACTCTCCGTTCCATAGGCCAGGGCGGCAATGGCCTGCGCCCCGCCGCACCGGAATACCCGGTCTACGCCGGCGATCCGTGCTGCTGCCAGGATGATGGGGGCGATGTCCCCATTACAGGTGGGCGGGGAGACCATAACGATCTCGTGACAACCGGCGATCTTGGCCGGGATGCAATCCATGAGGACCGTGGAGGGCAGGGGGGCGGTGCCGCCGGGAATATATACCCCTACCTTCTCAATGGGTGTCACCTTCTGCCCTAAGACGATGCCGGGCTTGCCGCTGATGATGAACCCATTCTGCACCTGCCGCCGGTGGAAGGCGCGGATGTTCTCCGCCGCTTCCTCCAGGACGGAGCGCAGACCAGGCTCCAGGTCCGCAAGGGCTTGATCCAGCTGTTCCCGCGGAACCTCCAGGGTGTCTGGCTCCGCCTTGTCGAACTCTTTGGTGTAGCGCCGCAGGGCGGCATCGCCGCTCTGCCGCACGTCCGCGATAATATCGGCAGTAAGGCCGGAAATATCCCGTTGATCCTCCGTGCGGGCCAGAATCTCCGAAAGGGGGACCTGGGCCGCGTCCAAAATGGTTAACATAGAGATTTATCCTTTCTCCGGAAGGGTTTCCATCCGGCGGCACAGCTCTGTGATCTGCTGGTGCTTGAATTTATAGCCCACCTTGTTGGCGATCAGCCGGGCCGAGATGGGCACAATGGTCTCCTTGGGCTCCAGATCGTTCTCCAGCAGGGTTTTTCCGGTTTCCACAATGTCTACAATCACATCGCTGAGCCCCAGAATGGGCGCGATCTCGATGGAGCCGTTGAGGTGGATAATGTCGATCTCCCGGCTCAGGGAGGCGTAATATTCTCCCGCAATATGGGGGAACTTGGTGGCCACCCGCAGGACCCGGTCCATTCGGTCCCGGAAATCTTTCTTTGCCGCCACGCACATCCGGCACTTGCCCAGCCCCAGGTCCGCCAGCTCATAGACGTCCGGCGCGTACTCCAGAAGGATGTCCTTGCCGGCCACGCCAATGTCCGCAGCGCCCCGCTCCACATAGATGGCTACGTCCGACGGCTTCACCCAGAAGTAGCGGACCCCGGCCTCTGGATTTTCAAAAATCAGCTTCCGGTTTTCCTCCTCAATAGATGGACAGGGATATCCGATGGTCTTGAACCGGGTGTAGACCTTTTCTCCCAGACGGCCCTTGGGGAGAGCGATGTTCAGAAGCTCCATCAAGCCTGACCTCCTTCCGGAAAGCGGATCAGTTCCTTGTACCGCAGCCGCTGGGGGACCGCCCGCTCCACGCGGACGGAGTGTCCCGCCGCTGTCAGCGCCCGGGCCCGCTCCGCTACGGCGGCGGGATCGTCCTGAGGATTGTAGAGCAGCAGAACGTCCACATCGTACATGCTGTCCCCCTCCAGCCGTTCCAGCTGGTCCAGGTAGACCGCGAAGCCGATGGCCCCGCCGGTCTTTCCCATGCGGCGCAACAGGTGGTCGTACCGGCCTCCGGCCAGCACGCCGCTGGCAAGGCCCGGCAGATATCCGCGGAAGATCACACCGTTGTAATAGCGCATATCGTTGACGATGGAGAAATCCAGACGTACCCGCTCCAGCAGGTCCAGCCGTTCCAGAATGCGGCACAGGCCTTCCAGCTCCTCCAGTGCGGTCCGGGCTTCCCGGCTTCCGCCCAGCTCTTTCAGCCGGGGCAGCACCTGGGCAGGGCAGCCATACAGTTGGGAGAGACAGTACAGCCTCTCGGCCAGAACATGTCCCAGCCCCGCCTGGGAGCAGATGTCACGGATGGCCGGTGCGTTCTTCCGCCCCAGCTCTGCCAGCAGTGCCGTGCGGATGCCGTCCTCCAGATTGTCTTGTTCCCCCAGCAGGCCGGACACCAGGCCCATGTGGCCCAGGTCCAGAAGATATTCGCCGCTAAGCAGCGACAGGCTCTCTGCCGCCAGCGCCACTACCTCGCCCATGGCGGTGAGGTCCAGGGCGCCGATGCACTCCAGGCCCGTCTGCATAATCTCCCGGTAGCCGGCGGCAGCTGGAGAGGTGCGGTAGACATTCTCGTGGTAGTATACCTTCTCCAATACCTGACAGGAGGGGCGGATATTTTTGATGATAGACAGGGTCACGTCCGGCTTCAGGGCCATCAGCCGCCCGTCGGTATCCGTAAAGGTCAGGATCCTCTCGCTGACCAGGAAGTCCTTGTTGCGCCCATACAGGTCGTAGGGCTCGAATTTGCTCATCTTATACTGGACATAG
>JAAZZJ010000354.1 GCA_014237695.1 Oscillospiraceae bacterium
AGACCTGACCTACCACCTCGAAATCCAGTCCGGTATGACGCTCTCCCGCCAAAGCCTCGCCGCTGATCTTCAGCAGGACCCGCTTATATTTTACTTCCTCCATAGGCGTTTTCCTCTACTTTCTTCTTCGGTTGGGAATCTTCGGTTTTGCACTGGTGTCTATTCTAATATATTTTCAGCCGTTTGAAAAGTAGTAATTGTAAATTTTTTCGGGAAAAGGAGAAGTCCCCCTCCGGCAGGCGGCAAAAAATGCTTGCAAATCCCCCTCAGGCCAAGAAAGAAGTTGAAAACCCCTCTGAGATACGGTATAATGAAAATGAGTAATCTTGAGGGAGGTCTTGTTTACGAAATACCTGCTGATTATCGGGGACGGCATGGCCGACGACCCCGTGCCCAGTCTGGGCGGTAAAACGCCTCTGCAAGCCGCGCCCACCCCCGCCACCGACCGCATGGCCGCCCGGGGGCTGGTCGGCAGCGTGGTCAACTGCCCCCCGCCGCTTCCGGCGGGCAGCGAGACCGCCATATTGTCTATTTTCGGCTGTGACCCCCTGCGTTATTTTACCGGACGCTCCCCTATGGAGGCCGCCGCAGCGGGCATCGCCATGGCCCCCGGAGACGCTGCTTTCCGGTGCAACCTGGTTGCACTGGAGGATGGGGAGATGCCCCTGGCGGAAAAACGGATTCTCTCCCACTCCGCCGGGTCCATTGACGGCCCCTCAGCTCTGGAGACCGTGGGAATCCTGCTGGACGACCCCCGTTTTGCCCAGGCGCTGAAAGAAGCGCGGATGGACATTCACCCTTTCCCCGCTTTCCGGCAGCTGGCAGTCCAGCATGACAGCGACATCTCCGGTATTCGCTTCACTCCGCCCCACGATCATCTTGGAGAGCCCTGCGGTCCCCTGTTCCCGGCAGGGAACGAGCGGGCGGCGGTCTTCGCCCGTCTCATGACTCTGGCCCATGAGATACTGGACCATCATCCGGCGGCGGAAAAGCGGCGGGCGGCGGGCCTGCTTCCCGCCAACGGCATCTGGTTCTGGGCAGAGGGCACGGCGGCGGCGCTGCCCTCTTTCCGGGAGCAGTACGGTCTGGATGGCGCGGTGGTGAGCGCCGTGCCCCTGTGCCACGGCATCGGAGCCCTGCGGGGTCTGGAGATGGTGGAGGTGGAGGGCGCTACCGGCGAGCTGGACACCAATTTCGAGGGAAAGCTGGAAGCCGCTTGGACCAAGCTCCGGCAGTACGACTTCGTCTGCCTCCATCTGGAGGCCCCTGCTGAGTGTACCCATAACGGGGACCTGCCGGGCAAGCTGCAGGCGATCAAATGGCTGGACAGCCGTCTAGCGGGACCGCTGGTCTCCCGTCTGGAGGCGGCGGGGCTGGATCACCGGGTTCTGCTGCTCAGCGACCATAAGACCCTGACCGCCACCCGGGGCCACGGAGCGGACCCGGTGCCCTTCCTGCTCTACGACAGCCGCCGGGATACGGGCCGGGGCGGCGTCTACGACGAACCCGCCGGAAATGCCGGTCCCTTCGTGAGGGAGGGCTGTGTTCTGCTGGACCTGCTGTTTGAGAAGAAAGAATTGTGATCCTGCCGGACGTATGGCATTGCGGAAAACCGCCGCCGGCTCTCCGGCGGGCTGCCAAAACCGGAAAAAGCAAAGTAATCCGCCGTTTCCCGACAGCGCGCTGATACAACACATATTTGAAGGAGGGGCAACTATGGACAAGCGTTTTGAGGAGCTGGGCATCCGCCCGGCAGACATTCTGCTGCCCGGAACCGGCACGGACATGAGCCGGTGGGCGGTAGTTGCCTGCGACCAATTCACCAGCCAGCCGGAATACTGGGAGGAAGCGGACCGAATCGCCGGCGACGCCCCTTCCGCCCTGCGGCTGATCCTGCCGGAGAGCAAGCTGAATGACAGCAATGTGGACAAACACATCCAGGCCATCAACCACGCTATGGCGGACTACCTGGCCCGGGACATCTTCACTGTCCACCCGGAGTCCATCATCTACATCGAGCGCACCCAGTCCGATGGAACGGTGCGCCCGGGCCTGGTGGCGGCGGTGGACCTGGAAAAGTATGACTACACCCCCGGCTCCGGATCACTGATCCGGGCTACGGAAGGCACCGTTCTGGAGCGCATCCCGCCCCGGGTCCGGGTGCGTCAGGACGCGCCTGTCGAGCTTCCCCATGTGATGCTCCTTGTTGACGACCCGAAGAAAATCTGTGTGGAGCCCATTGCCGCCGCCCGGGACTCCATGGAAATGCTTTACGACTTTGATCTGATGCTGGGCGGAGGCCATCTCCGGGGCTGGAAGCTGTCGCCGGAGCAGGTGGACGCCCTGGCGGCGGCATTGAGCCGTCTGGCCAGCAGTGAGGCGATGGAGATCAAATACGGCCTTTCCGGAGTAGCCCCCCTGCTGTTTGCCGTGGGTGACGGCAACCACCGCCTTGCAACCGCCAAGACCTGCTACGAAAACCTGAAAAAGGTCACTCCCGAGGAGAAGTGGGCCAGCCTCCCCGCCCGGTACGCCCTGGTGGAGGTGGTGAACAACCACGACGGCGCCCTCCAGTTCGAGCCCATCCACCGCTGCGTCTTCAGCGTGGAGCCG
>JAAZZJ010000355.1:0-254 GCA_014237695.1 Oscillospiraceae bacterium
AGCGGATACGCGCAGGCTCACGCCTCCCTGTCCGCCCGTTTGACCGGCCGGACATACTTCCAGAACCGGTCGGAGTCGTGGTAGAAGTAGAATACCCGGCCCTGGGTGGTGTCGAGCTGGAAGCCGGAGGCGGCGTAGTCGAATTTTTTCATCGCCTCCTCGATCTTCTGCTCAACGGCCTGGTTCTGGGTCTGATAGTCGAAGGGACCGTGTTCGAATACGATGTATTCGCCCTCCGGAACGTCCATGATCTG
>JAAZZJ010000355.1:264-2353 GCA_014237695.1 Oscillospiraceae bacterium
GGGGAGCCTGACGCCGTAGCTCTCCGCCAGGGGGATGCCCCAGCTGCAAAGCCTGCCGGTGGGCTCGTTGATGAATGCCATGATCTGACCGGCCCCGCTGTTGGCCTCCCCGCCGCCCATATCGTCCAGCTTTCCCTTGACGCTGTCCAGCAGTCCGCAGATCGTTTCGCAGTCCTGGCCCGGGATGGCGCTCTGCTTCTGCCAGAAGTCCCAGTAGCCGATGCTCTCGTAATTGCGGATATGCAGGTACTTGTGTGCGGGGATCGATACGAAATAAACCTTTACTTCATCTGTGGTGCTTGCCATGTTTGTCTCTCCTGTACGGATCAAGTAGCAGTCAAAGGGCTTGATGATGGTGCGGAGGACGACGGGCGCGGGCTCCCTCCGGTACTCGCTGGGGGTCCTGCCGTAGGCCTCCTTAAAGGAGCGGGAAAACGCCTCGTGGCTGGAAAAGCCGTGATCCAGCGCGATCTCCAGAAGGCCCCGGGAGGTATCCCGCACTTCCTTCAGCGCGAACGCCAGGGTGCGATGGCGCAGATAATCCCGGAAGTGCATCCCGGAAATTTCACGGAATTTGCGGGAAATGTAAAATTCGGAAAACCCCAGCTTTTGAGAAAGCGCGGAGAGGGTCAGCGCCTCATCGTCGCGCTTCCGGATGTGCCTGTCAATATCCTCCACGATAGTCTGTACCATGCGATACCATTCGTCCATTCGTTTCTGTGCCTCCTTTGACTGCCCTGCCATTATTATACCGGGCCAGAAATATTTATCTTGATTTTAATTGTGGAAATAAGAAAGAGGTGCGGATATGGAAGAAAACAAGATCGGCCTGTTCATCCGGGACCGGCGGCTGGCCCTGGGGCTCACCCAGCAGCAGCTGGCGGAGAGGGTGGGGATCACCGACAAGGCCGTCAGCAAGTGGGAGCGGTCCGTGAGCTATCCTGACATCACCCTCCTGCGGGAGCTTGCGGCGGCGCTGGAGGTCAGCGTCACCGAGCTTTTGGCGGGGGAGCGGGAGGAAGCGCCCTCCCCGGTGCCCCCGGAGGTAGAGAGCGTGGTGGTGGATACCGTAGTCTACGCCGAGACCGCCCGGCGAAAAAACGGCGGTTGGCGGTGGTGGCTCTTTGTGGGGCTGACCGCTGGATGCCTGATCGCGGCGATGGTGGTCTGCATCGTGAATGGATTTCGTTTCACGTGGTCGGTGGGAGTGCTGAAATGCCTGGCCTTCGGCTGGGCGGTGTGCTACCCGTTGCTGCGCACGGAGAGGCCGGTGCGGAACGCGCTGGTTATCGCCTCTATTGGGGTGTACCCGTTCCTCCTGTCCCTGGGGCTGTGGGAAATGAGAGTTCTCTGTATCGTCATTGCATCCGTGGCCTACGCCTGGGCGGTGTACTGGATCTGGCTGCGCTGGCGGGGCGACTGGAGGAAGCTGACATTCCTGGTGGTAGTGTTGGGCATTCTGCTCCATATCGGCATCAATGTGATGGTCCGGTGGGGAGACGGGGAAAGGCTGCTCCTTGTGGTGGTCCTCACCCTGGCTCTGGGCGCGCTGTGTCTCGCAGCGGCCTGGGTGCTGGAGCGGAGGCGGCGATAGAATAGAAAGCGGGCCGGGAGGAAAAAACTCCCGGCCTGTTCCGCATCCCTTGGCTCCCTCTTGGAGGGAGCCTTTTTTATGCCGCGTCCGCCAGCGTCTCACCGGTAGGCAGCAAAAACAGCTCCTCATCCTGTGGAGATACGTCCGCCTCTCCGGCGGTAAAGCGGTAGACCACCGTCTCGCCATACAGGCGCTCCGCCGTGGTCAGCAGGCCGCTCTCCACGCTGATCCAGTACCGGTCCCGGTAGCCCGCTTCATCGGGACCGGTCTCCACATAGATGCAGCCCGCACCGTTCTCCTCCCGGTAATCCGCCGCAGCGATGTCCTCTGCAGGGACCTCCCGCAGGGCCTCGTAGCTCAGCATCCGCCCCGCCAGACCGGCGGTGAGGTCCTGGGAGCGCAGCAGCGTCCAGTCTGTCTCTTCGTCATACCAGACGCCCGCCAGAGTCTGTTCCCCGGACTCCTCCAGCAGGGTATGCCGTACGCTGCCGTCCG
>JAAZZJ010000355.1:2363-2608 GCA_014237695.1 Oscillospiraceae bacterium
GTAGGAGGTGGGGCGGGACATGGTGAGGAAGCTGATGGCGGCGCTGGCGGTCTCCGGCGAAACGGAAACAGGGTGCAGGCGGCTGTTCTGACCGTCCTCGCCTATGCCGGCGCTGCCGGTCTGGCTCTCCGGCAGAGTGATCCCTCCGGACTGACGGCGTCCGCCCCAGGCCAGCAGGATCATAATGACCACCAGGAGGATGCCGAAACCCATGGTGGTATATAACATTCGCTTTTTGTCCATGG
>JAAZZJ010000356.1 GCA_014237695.1 Oscillospiraceae bacterium
ACGGGGCATTACGCCCGGGTGGGCCGGGAGGAATGCACCGGCCGCTGGCAGCTGCTGCGGGGGAGGGATCTGCGGAAGGATCAGAGCTATTTTCTCTACCCCCTCACCCAGGCGTGGCTGAGCCGCCTGCTGCTGCCGGTGGGAGAATACGACAAACCGGCTATCCGCGCACTGGCAGCTTCGGCGGGCTTCGGAAACGCCGGAAAACCGGACAGCCAGGATATCTGCTTCGTTCCGGATGGCGACTATACCGGTTTTTTGCAGAGATACGGCAAAATTGAGCTTGTCCCCGGGGATTTTGTGGACGGGGACGGACATATACTGGGACGGCACCGGGGGCTGCCCTGCTACACCGCCGGCCAGCGGCGGGGACTGGGCGTCAGCGCGGACAAGCCGCTGTATGTACTGCGGAAGGACAGCGCCCGCAACCAGGTGGTCCTGGGGGACGAGTCCCTGCTCTACAGCCGTTCCGTCTGGGCGGAGGATTTTCACTGGGTTTCCCTGCCGCCCTGCGGCCCTCTGGCGGTCACCGCCAAAACCCGCTACAGCCAGACGGAGGCCGCAGGCATGCTGTATCCGGAGCCGGACGGCGGGGTGCGCATGGAATTCAGCCGGCCCCAGCGTGCGGTGACGGCGGGCCAGTCCCTCGTGTGCTACTGCGGGGATCTGGTTGTGGGAGGCGGGATCATCTGCCGTTCCGCACCTGAGTGACAGCCTCCCCGGGGGAGGGCGGCTTCAGCGGTCGCTGGCCGCCCACTCCTCCCGGTAGATCAGATCATCCACGTCGCCGTGGGGAAAAACAGGATCCATCAGTACGCCTCCTTTGCAAATGCAGATTTTCCCAGTATATGCTCCCTGCGGGAAAATGATGCGCGAAAAATAGGCGGCATACAAAAAAGTTTTGTTCTCCGCAGAATCCATGCTTGACGGGAAGCCAAACATGTGGTATCCTTAGTCCGTTGCAGCGCATTCGCCCCTGAATCGGTCAGGCGGAAGTCCCTACAATTGCATACGCTACTGTAGCTCAGTTGGTAGAGCAGCTGATTCGTAATCAGCAGGTCGTGTGTTCGAGTCACATCAGTAGCTCCAGAAAAGCGGTGAAAATCTTGTGATTTTCACCGCTTTTCTGTGTCAAAAAATACTTTGCATCTTTTTTGAGTGAAGGGCCGTCCTTCGGCAGATGCCGAACGACAAGCCCGGCGGAAATTCAGCCGGCCCAAATTGAATATTTTAGTCGAGTATTCGATTTACTTCACCCTATTGTGTGTAGACCTCTCCCGTCCCGCAGTCCACATAATAGGCGTAGGTGTCCGTTTCAATCTTCCAGACCGGCAGCAGGCGTGGAGAAGAGGCGCTTTGCAGCTGGTATACGCACTGCACGCCGGTCACCTCGCTGCACACCACGCCGGAGGTATTCCGGAAATCCAGAAACTTAACCAGCGCGGTCACGCAGGACATGGACGCTCCCGAGGCGAAAGCGGCATCCTGAAGGCTCACGTGGGCGCCGGTGACGGAGGTAAGCCGTCCCTCCTCAAAATACAGCTCTACCGCGCAGTTAATGACGGGTACGTCCCGGGCCAGCTGTCCGGCCACAGCGCTGCCGGTCCCCCCTTCCAGGCTGAGACGGGGCTCCTCATAACCAAACCGATTGCAGAAGGACCGGGCGAAGGCGGCGGCATCCTCCACCGGCAGGTCCAAGCGGCTGCCATAAAAGCTGCCGCCCGCCCGGAACTGGATGGTGCTGTCATGTGCCTCATAGCTGTAAATACCGCCGCCCTGGCTGGTGGCCAGGGCCTCGCCGCCCAGCAGGGCAGCGGCAATGGCCCGCTCTGTCTCCGCCTGCCGCGCCAAAGTCAGGATATCCAGCGGCTGCTGGCTTAGATCCAGCCGGCTGTCCAGCGCCAGCTGGCTGCTCCGGTACAGCTCCCGCAGCTGCGCGGCGGAGCGCCGCTGTGTCTGAAGGGACTGAAAATACTGCTGGCCCACCATGAACAGCAGGCAGGCGTTAAGCAGCAGCAGGATCACGATAGCAATATTCTTCAGCCGGTAGGTTTCCATAAGGCTCCTCCCCTCATCGGTACCACTGGGCGGCCAGGCGTCCGGAACCGTCGTCCTCATACCCGATGGACAGAGCGGCCTCCGGGTAGGCGGCAGCAATGGCCTGGGCCATACCGGCGGGCAGCAGGGGCGCAGACTCCTCCTCCAAAGGCGTATAGGACCGGCAGCGGTAGGTAAAGTCTGTCACCGCTCCCCCCTCAAAAGTAATGGTCAGCGCATCCCCTCCGTCAGAAAAAAACACCGGCACGCCGTCCACCTGATACCAGAAACGGAGAACCCAGCCGTCCTCCTCCGCCTCCGCCGAGCGCAAGGACAGCGGCGAAGACCCCGTGCCCCCGGACAGCGCCGAGGCCAGCCGCCACCCGGCGGCCAGCACCTCCTTCAATCCCTGCCCGGAGGCCCGGTAGAGCCCGGAAGCTGCAGTCCCGCGGCTAATCAAGCTGACGGAACCATCCGGAGCGATGCGCAGGGTCCGGGGAGATTCCTCCACCACCTCCGCGCCCCCGCTCTCGGTGTAGCGGGAGAGGG
>JAAZZJ010000357.1 GCA_014237695.1 Oscillospiraceae bacterium
GTGCTTTCATATTGGTTGTTACCTCGCTACTGTTTATGGCTCCAGCAGGGCGGCTCCGATGATGCCCGCGTCGTTGTCCAGCTGTGCCAGGATAATTTGTGTGTTCTGTTTGGCGTTCTGGGAGTAGATGCGCCGTGCCGTCTTCTCCCGCAGCGGCGCCAGCAGCGCCTCACCGGCCCGGCTCACCCCGCCGCCTACGCACAGGACGGCGGGCTGGAACAGATTGATGATGTTGGCCGTCCCCTCCGCCAGATAAGTGGTGTAGGTATCCAGCAGCGCCCGGCAGGCCTTGTCGCCCGCCGCCGCGCCCTCGAACACGGTCCGGGCCTCTACCCGGTCCGGCTCGCCGCCGCAGAGCTTCCACAGGAGAGTGTCCCGGTCCGCCGCCATCCTCTCCCGGGCCTGACGGATGAGGGCCGTGGCGGAGGCGTAGGCCTCGAAGCACCCCGTCCGGCCGCAGGTGCAGGGCACGCCGTCATACCGGATGGTCATGTGGCCGAACTCCGCCGCCGCGCCGTTGATGCCGTCCCAGAGCCTCCCGTTCAGAATAACCCCGCCGCCGATGCCGGTGCCGATGGTCATCATCACGAAGGAGTCCTCCCGGCCCCCGCCCGCCTGGTACTCCCCCCAGGCCGCCGCGTTGGCGTCGTTGCCGAAGCGGACCGGCAGGCCCAGCCGCTCCTCCAGCACGGAGACGAAGGGCTCATCGTCAAAGCCTAGATTGTTGGCGTCCTCCAGATGGCCGTTCTCCCGGTTGGCCGTCCCGGGGACGCCCACACCCACGGCGGAAATCTCCTCCCGCCGCAGGCCGCTGCGCTCCAGCAGCTTCCCCGTCAGAGCGGCCATATCGTCCGCAATACCCGCCATGGACCGGGGGGCGCTGGTGGGGACGCTCAGCTTATCGAGGATCCGGAGGGACTCGTTCACCAGTCCGGCAGCGATAAAGGTCCCTCCCAGATCAATTCCAATTCGATACATCTGCAAAATCTTCCTGTCTTATATTCTTCCGCGCACTCACAGGTACAGCAAAAAGCTCTTGATCTCAAAGGCTCCAAAGGATACGGCCAGCCTGCCGCCCTGAAGCGGCAGCGGCGCTTCGTTTTCCTCCAGCATATCCACCTCGCTGATCCGCCGGACAGCTTCCGCCATGGTAAAGGAGGCATTCGTCTCCATCCCCATGGCCTCGTATGCCCGAACCAGGATTGCGTTTTCCGCAGTATCCGCCGGTTTGACGGTATCCACCACAATATTCTTCTCTCCGGGCAGAAACACTGGCCGCAAGGCCGCTTCCGCCCCCGCCGGGAGGACGCCGCCCACCACCGGCGGCTCGTTCAGCTCGTAAGCTTCCCGCAGGACGCCGCTCTCCGCGAAGGACCCCAAAAAGGGATAAAAGGAGTACGTAAATTCCTGCTCTCTCTGGTCTGCATACATATCCGGCATCAGCGGCGCTTTCATCAGCGTCAGGCGGATCTCGCTGCCCGCCGTACTCACGCCGTACTTGCAGTCGTTGAGTACGGCCGCGCCGGCCCCGCCGTCCTGCAGAACCGTGTACCGGTGGCTGCATACCTCATACCGGTCCCTGTCACTCTGCCGGGAACGGTGGACGGGGCGCTTCACGTAGCCGAATTGGATCTCCTCGATGGCCTCCGCTGTGTAAACGTTCACCGGGAAAGCCACCTTGAGGAGCTTGTGCCGCTCTTTCCAGTCCAGTCTGCTGATAAAGTCCAGACGACGGGCGTCATTTCCCAGGAAAATCTTCTGCACCAGCCTGGATCTGCCCAGAGTCCGTTCCACAATCAGTGCCGCTCCGTCCGCATCCTCACGGATCTCCACCCGTGCCGCTCTGTCCAGGGACACCGGCAGCTTCTCATACATGCTGCCCAGCTCCCAGGCATCGTAACAAGTGTTCACATCCTTGAACAGTAAAAACCGGTTGCCATTCCCCGCCAGAAATTCCTTCTCTTCTCCCGGCTTCCGGACGCTGGTCAGCTCTCCGGCATCATTGACCCGGCAGGTCAGATGCTCATTGCGGAGCATATATCCGCCGCCGTCTCCCGCCGGAACGCGCCAGACGGCAGCCCGCCGGTCAGTCCCCTCCGCCCGGCCTGCTCCGACCACCGCAAACCCTTGGGCGGGGATCTCCCAGCCCCGGAAGGTCCGCTTCCATCCCAGATGGTTGTAGACGGTCATCCGCTCCCCTGGCCGGCCCAGCATCTCCTCCAGCAGCTTTCCGCTCCCGGCACAGACCATCTCCAGCTCCAGCTCCGCCCGCTCGTGGACCCGGGCAATGGAGGTGCCCGGCGCAATGTCGTGGAACTGGTTGAACAGCAGCAGCTTCCACAGCTCTTCCAGCTTCTGCTTCCACGCCTCCCGGACAGGCCGGCCTGCCAGCATCTGTTCCGCCATGTGGTATTCCACCGCTTTCAGGGCGGCCTCCGCCCGGCGGATGCCCCGCTTGGTCCGGGCCTGAGAGGTCAGGGTTCCCCGGTGCCACGCCAGATACAGCTCGCCGCAGTAGACATTCTCAATTTCCTGTTCCTCCGCCCGCTGGAAGAAGCTCACCGGGTTCTCCATATGGCACC
>JAAZZJ010000358.1 GCA_014237695.1 Oscillospiraceae bacterium
GGCTCCGGGTCCGCAGGGGCGGGTTCGGAGCCCGGCGCGGGGACCGGTTCCGGTTCCGGGGCGGGCTCCGGCGCTGGGGCGGGTGTCCGAACGACCGGCTGAGGCTCCGGAATGGGTTCCGGCGTGGGGATGGACTGAGGCTCCGGCACGGCGGCGGGCTCCTCCTGGAGCTGGGAGGACAGGAGATCGGCGGGGGTCAGCTGTTCTTTCTCGCGGGGGCGGAAGAAGCTCTTTTTCTCCTGCTGCGCCGGGGGCTCCGGCTGAGCGGGAGGGCCGCCCAGGGGTGTGCCGTCCAGGGGAATATCAATGGCGGAACGGGATTTGGCCGGCTGCTGGGCGGCCCGCTTGGGTTTGGGCTGGGGCTGGCGGCGGGGGGGCGGTTCGGGGTAGTCCTCCTCGTCGTAGTCCTCCCGCTCCCGCCACAGCTCGATGAGCATGGCGGGGGTCACCTGGCTCACCACCATCAGCAGGGCCAGCAGCAGGACGAGGAAGACGATCACCGACGCCGGCTTGCCCAGCACGGCCATGAAGCCGTGGGCGGTGCCCCCGGAGAGGACGCCGCCGGATTCCAGGGTAAAGCCTGTCTCCCACAGGGTAGGGAACAGCTTGGCCGCGTCGGAGAGATCCTGCTTGCAGAAAAGCATGTGGCAGATCCCGCCGAAGAGGTAGGGCGTCAGCAGGGCGCAGGCGGTGCGCAGGGCCACGGGGCGGCCCCGGTGGGTCAGCAGCACCCAGGCCGCCGCCATAAGGGCGGGGACCATCAGGTAATAGCCTACGCCGAAGAGGCCCTTGCAGGCCTTGGGAATCAGGTTGATGAGCCAGCCGTCCCCGGTGAAGCAGCTTACCAGGACGATCAGGGCCAGCAGCAGCATGACCATGCCGCCTACCTCCCGGCGGATGGGGCGCTTGGCGTTCTTGGCGGAGGTGCGGGGTCGGGAAGCGGTCCCGGAACGGGAGCCGCCGGTCTTGGTTCCGCTCCGGGCGTTGGATGTGGTTTTCTTTCGTGTCGTTGCCATGGTTCTCCCTCTTTATTTGAAATGCTCCGCGATGATGCGGTCGAAATCCTCCTGGTGGTCCAGAAAACGGCAGCGGACGACGTCCACGAACCGGTCCTCCAGCAGGAACTCTTTGAATGCCTCGTAGGAGAGCAGTTTGTAATCCATCGTTTCGCCCTCCTGGAGGCGGATGGTCTGCTTTGAAGGGTCGAAGAATGTCACAAAGCTGTGATAGATGGAGGAGCCCGCGCCCATCCCTGCGGTTTCCGGCCAGGTATTCACGTAGACCGGGTGCAGGTCCTGGGCAGATACGGCGATCCCCGTCTCCTCCCGCAGTTCCCGCAGCGCGCCCTCCACAGGCGTTTCCCCTTTTACTGCCGAGCCTCCGGTGTACTCCCAGCAGCCGCCCCAGGCCTTATCCGGGTGGCGCTTTGTGAGCAGGACCCGGCCGTCGTTTGTTACGGCGAGGACCTCCACTACCAGATGGTACACGCCCTCGGGCACGGGCTCACCCCGGACCAGGTCGAAGCCCAGCGGGGTTCCCTCTTTGTCATAGGCGTCCCACAGTTCTTTTGCCATGATTTCACGCTCCTATGTACATGTCATTCAGGCCGCCGGGTTCAGCCAGGGCAGCATGTTCAGCGCCCGCAGGACGCTCAGGATCACGGTGATGGCTCCCGCGGCCCAGCAGTAGTAGGCGAACGCGCCGAATTTGCCCTTGTCCGCCACCATACGCACCAGACGGATGGACAGGTAGCCGCTGACTGCCGCCGCCGCCACGCCCAGAAGGTAGCCGGGGATCAGCTTCACATCGATGCCGCCGGCTTCCACCACGTCCTTGATCTGGAGGATGTTGGCCCCCAGCACGGCGGGGATGGACAGCAGGAAGGCGAAGCGCACGGCGAAGCGCCGGTCAAAGCCCCGGAAGCAGCCCATGCAGATGGTCATGCCGGAGCGGGAGATGCCGGGACAGGTGGCGATGGCCTGGCCCGCGCCTACCAGGAGGACATCGGCCATGGTGGCGGTGCGCTCGTTCTTCCGGCCCTTCCGGATGCGGTCGCAGAAGTACAGCAGCAGGCCGGTCACCAGCAGCGCGCCGCCAACAAAGAAGGTGTTGCCGTACAGGGCTTCCACATGCTCCTTTATGGGCAGGATCAGAAACAGGGGCAGGGTGCCCACCACGATGAGCAGGATCAGCCGCCGGGCGGAGGGGATTTTCTTCTGAGAGCTTCCCCCGTGAACGGCGTCGCCGATCATCTGGAGAAATTCCAGTACCATTTCTTTGATGTCCGCCCAATAGGCGGCAAATACCGCTGCCAGAGTGCCCAGATGGAGCAGCACGTCAAAGAATACGTCGTCAGCGCCCTCCATACCCAGGCCGAGAAGATTCTGGGCAATGGACAGGTGGCCGGAGCTGGAAATGGGCAGAAATTCTGCAACACCCTGGATAAGTCCCAGGAGCAAAGCGTTCAACAGGGTCACGGCGAAGCCTCCTTATACAATATCTCTTCTTATGATAGCACAACTGTTTGCGATTTTCCATACTTTTTTGCCGTTGTTTTCCATCCGGGAAAAAATTATGAAAT
>JAAZZJ010000359.1 GCA_014237695.1 Oscillospiraceae bacterium
GAGGATGCAGTGGCGCAGTGGGGGGCAGTGGCTGATGGGCAACAGCAGGTGTTTTCCAGGTCGCAAGAGGAGATGCGAGGAGTGGAGAGGCGAGTGGAGGAGCTGGCGGAGGAGGAGATCGAGACCGGAGCCATGATCGTCTACACCTCCGCCGACTCGGTTTTGCAGATCTGCGGCAACGAGGAGACCTTTGATCTGCAAAATCTGTACCGCTGCTGCGAGATTGCCCGGGAGATCACCCTGTCCCGGGAGGAATGGCGGGTTGGCCGGGTCATCGCCCGGCCCTATGTGGGGAAGAAAAAGGGCGAGTTCAAGCGCACCAGCAACCGCCACGACTACGCCCTGAAGCCCACCGGTCCAACGGCGCTGAACGCCATGAAGGACGCGGGGCTGGATGTGATCGGCGTGGGGAAGATCAACGACATCTTCTGCGGCGAGGGCATCACCGAGACCCATCACTCCGACAGCTCCGTTCACGGCATGGAGCAGACCATCGAACTCTGCGGCAAGGATTTCCACGGGCTGTGCTTCACCAATCTGGTGGACTTCGACGCCCTGTGGGGCCACCGGCGGAACGTGGAGGGCTATGGCCGGGAGATCGAGAAGTTCGACAGGAATCTGGGGGTCCTGCTGGAGCGGCTGCGGGAGGACGATCTGCTCATCCTGACGGCGGACCACGGCAACGATCCCGCCTACACCGGCACCGACCATACCCGGGAGTATGTGCCCTTTTTGGCCTATTCCAAAAAGATGGCGGAGGGCGGTCCCCTGCCGGAGGCGGACTCCTTCGCGGTCATCGGCGCCACCATCGCGGAAAACTTCGGCGTATCCATGCCGGAGGGAACCATCGGACATTCCCTGCTGGAGCGGCTGGTCTGAAAGCCCGTTTGCCGGGGGACGGAGAGGAGGCTGACGGATGAACAAGTACCTGTACAACGCGCTGCCCTTCCTCAAGGACATCGACCGGGGACGGCAGGAACAGTTTGAGACCTACTTTCGCAGCGCCCCCCTATGGCTCATGGAAATGTTTCAGGTGGTGGAGCTGAAGGGCGGCGACGTGTTCATCCGGGAGGGCGACCCTGCGGACACCATTTTCTTTGTGGGGCAGGGCGTTATCGAGGCCACGGACTACCGGGTGCTGGGAACCCTCTACGACTACATGCGCTTTGACAAGCTGTACGCCTTCGGCGGTATGGAGTTCATCATGGAGCTGGACACCTATAAGACCACCCTCCGGGCCGTTACGGACTGTACCATCGTCAAGCTGCCCCGGGCACAGTTCGAGCAGTGGATGTGTTCCGATATACAGGCTCTTCGGTATGAGGCCAAGCTGGTAGGCGAGTACCTGAACACAGAGGCACGTCACAACCGGGTACTGCTGTTCCTGGAGGGAGCCGACCGGCTGGCCCTGCTGCTCATCGGACGGTACGAGCAATATAGCGCGAGCGGGGTTTTGCAGCTCCGGGAGAGCCGTCAGCGGCTGGCCAACGAGAGCGGGCTGTGCGTAAAGAGCGTTAACCGGGGCATCCAGAAGTTCCTGGACGAGGGGCTGATCGCCAAGGAGGGAACCAAGATCACCGTCAGCTGGGCACAGTATGAGGCGCTACGGGATTTTCTCTCCCAGAAGGTCCATCTGGACCCCAGCGGGATGTCATTCAAATAGAAAGGAGACGCACATATGAGCGAAGTATACAGAAAATTGCAGACGTGCCTGGAGAGCGTCCGGGCCAGGACCGGCTTTAAGCCGGAGGTCGCCCTGATCCTCGGCTCCGGCCTGGGCGACTACGCCGACGAGATTGACATCGAGGAAACCCTTGAGTATACGGCCATCGAGGGCTTCCCCACCTCCACGGTGGCGGGGCACAAGGGCCGGTTCGTCTTCGGACGGGTGCAGGGCGTTCCCGTGGTCATCATGCAGGGGCGGGTCCACTACTACGAGGGCTATCCCATGCAGGACGTGGTGCTGCCCACCCGGCTCATGGGGCTCATGGGCGCAAAGAAGCTGGTCCTCACCAACGCGGCGGGGGGCATCAATCCCGGCTTCCAGCCAGGGTGCTTCATGCTGCTGACGGACCACATCACCACCGGCGTGCCCAGCCCCCTCATCGGACCCAATCTGGATGAGCTGGGGCCCCGGTTCCCGGACATGAGCGAGGTCTACAGCCTCCGGATGCGCACGGTGGTCAAGGAGGCCGCGGCGGAGCTGGATATTCCCCTCCACGAGGGTGTATACATCCAGCTCACCGGCCCCGCCTATGAGACCCCCGCTGAGATCCGCATGTGCCGGGCCTGGGGCGGCGACGCGGTGGGCATGAGTACCGCCTGCGAGGCTCTGGCGGCAAAGCACATGGGCATGGAGATCTGCGGGATCTCCTGCATCACCAATCTGGCCGCCGGCATGTCCGGCAAGCCTCTGGATCACAAGGAGGTCCAGGAGACCGCCGATCGGGTGGCGGTCCAGTTCAAGAAGCTCATTGGTACGATCATTGGCCGGATCTAGGCCTTGTTTGCTAAATGGCGGAATGCCCAAAGGCGAGAGATTTTTTCGCCAATCAAG
>JAAZZJ010000035.1 GCA_014237695.1 Oscillospiraceae bacterium
AACCCGAACCCGAGCCCGAGCCCGAGCCGGAACCCACCACTGACCGCCAGCCCGCACCCAACCCAAACGATCTTACGGTCATGAATGTAATGGAGGCCCTGGTAGAGGAAAAGGCCCCCCGGTATATTAAGATGTTTGGGCTGTGCCCCTGCGAACGCTGTGCGGCAGATGTGAAAGCCCTGACGCTGACCAATCTCCAGCCTGCGTACATCGTCCGCCGCCGGGCAGAGGCCCACGCTATGCTTACCGTCTACGAGAGCCGCTACAACAGCACAATTTTTGCCCAGCTGACCCGCGCCTGCAAGATCGTCATGGACAGCCCCCGGCATGACCGTGAATCTTCCCTTCTGTAGGCGGCTTCTGCGCTTTCGCGCGTAAAAAGGCCGAACCCTGTTTTGGGTTCGGCCTTCCGCTTGTTATCGAAGTCAATCACTCTTCCGCCGCAGCTGCACCCGTACTCATGAGCTGCTGCCAAATCTGGTTAACGCTGTCAAGACACTGGAAGTAAATCTCCGGCAGCCGGTCCATAGGCAGCCCAAGCTCCTCTCCCAGGCGGTTGATAATGGACCAGTCCGCCCGCTCGTAGGCCAGGATCAGATCATACAGCATTCCGCAGCGGCCCGTATGGTTGAGCAGCGCCTCCTTGATGTATGTGGAAATGGCAACCTCCGCCAGAATATCCTCCAACGGAGCGGCAATCAGGAACTGCAAGGTAGAGAACATTCCCATCAGATAGGCGTCGTTGCGGTTGATGGGCATATTCTTGGCATACCGCATCAGCTCGCTGGCAAAGCTGGCCCGGGTGAAGGATAGCTTCAGCATCTCCTCCTGATTCTCGTCCAGCTCCCCCTTTTCGGTGCTGCATCCCATCAGATAAATCCACTGACGCAGCTGTCCCAGGCCCAGAATGGTCACCGCCTGGTGTACGCTGGTGGCCCGGTTGCGCAGAGCGAAATACGCGGAGTTCACAATCCGCAGCAGGCTGTAGGTCAGCGCCGCGTCCATGGAGATGATCTCCTCGATTTCTCCCACCTCCGGCTCATCCTTGGTGATGGCCACCAGCAGCCGGAAGAAATTGCTCTGCAGATAGCTGCTGGAATGAACGGCAGTAAACATCTGCTCGGCGGCATAGCGTCCGGACATCGCGTCCGCTCCCAGGATAAATGCCTTCTGATACAGGTCCTCGTCATCCACGCCGGTCACAATACACTTCTTGCCCATGCTGTGAACCATCTCCGTCAGCCGCTTGACACTGCTGTCCTCGGCGTGGTGGAGATCCACCATCACATAGTCAAAATGGCGCAGGTTGGAGATATAGCGGGGCGCGAACTGAAAGTCCTTCACCGCAATCATGTATCCCTCCTGGTGGTAGCGCTCCAGAAAACGCATGGCCAGCGGGTGAATAATGGCGCTCTCGGACACTTCAATCACCAGATCCTCCGGAGCAAAGAGCTTCGGGGTGTTTTTCATCAGCAGATTGGTGGTGAAGGTCATGAAATTCAGTCCGCCCTTCAAGGTCTTGTCTCCGGCCTGCGTGAGGAAATTATAGATGGTCTCCGCAGCCAGGAAATCCTGACCGTTCTCCTCATTATATCCGTAGTTCTCGCCGGTATAGCGGATCTCGTACCCCAGGATCGAGCCCTTGAGGTCCTTGATGGGCTGGCGGACAATATATTTGGTCTTTGGGATTTTGGCCATAGCGCGCTATTCCTTCCTATCTGTTCTGGGAAGCAGACTGCTCCAGCAGGTGATCCATCACGTCCACCAGATGCCCGATCTCCGGCTTGGTCAGCTGTTCGTCGGCGCCCAGCTGCCGGCCCTTGATCCGCATCTCCTCACTGATGAGGGAGGAGAAGATGATGAGAGGAATGTTCTTGAAACGGGGACTGTCCTTCACCAGTTTGGTCAGCCTGTGTCCGTCCATCTGGGGCATTTCGATGTCGGTAATAATCAGCGCCGCCTGCCGGCTCAGGTCGCCCTCCTCGGGAAGCTCGTTGAGTGCCTCCCACAGCTCCCGGCCGTCGGGGAAGATCCGCAGATTGACATAGTTGGCCTTCCGCAGGGAGTCCCCGATCATCTTGCTGAGCAGGATGGAGTCCTCCGCTACCCAAATGGGCTTTTCATTCCGGTCCCGGGGCCCCAGGTTCTCCACCTCGGACACCTGAATGCTGGTTTCCGGGGCGATTTCCGCCACAATGCGCTCAAAGTCCAGAATGGTCACCAGCTCCCCGTCGCATTGGGCAATGCCGGTAGCCACGCCTTCAGCGCCGCCGGAGACGGTTTTGTCCGGCTTCTGGATGTCCGTCCAGGATATCCTGCTGATCCGGTCCACCGTATGAACCCGGAAGGCAATGAACATTTTGTTGAAATTGGTAATGATAAAAATATCCTTCGGCTTTTTCTCGCTCTCCACGCCTAGATATCTGGGCAGGTCCACCACCGTCAGCACCGCGTCCCGGGGCTTGAAAATTCCCTCCACCGCCGGATGGGCATGGGGCATGGGCTTTACCGGCTCGGAAATCATAATCTCGCGGACCTTGGCCACATTGATACCATACAGATTCTCTGCGATGGTAAACTTCATGATCTCGATTTCGTTGGTACCGGACTCCAGCAGGATCCGGCTGTTTTGTGTATCAGCCATTTTCTGACACTCCCATCTCTTAAATTTTGCCCTCAGTCTCGCTCAGAAAAGGATATCCTGCCGGCCATAGGACTTGATACACCCCTGACCGCTGGCCACATCAAAAAGCAGCGTACGGGCCACCGTGCCGCCCACATTCTCCGCCAGCAGGCGAATGCCCTCCTGCCGCAGGATGGTGTGAACGCTCTCGATATTCCGCTGTCCAATATTTCCCAGGCCTCCGCCCTTAACCTCAAACATTTTGGCTCCGCCTGCTATTTTTACCGTAATCCGGGATTTCAGCGCCCCCTGAGACGTCATCTGCCGCACAGTCTCCCGAATGCCGGTATCCGCATACTTGAATGCGTTCTTTCGTCCTGCTTCCATATTCATCGGCAGCATCACATGCAGCAGCGCACCGAGATGCAGCGCCGGGTCTTGAAAGCAAAGTCCGATACAGGACCCAAGGGCGTAGGTAATCAAAATCCCAGAGCCCTTGGCCATTTTCATATCCGCAATTCCGACAGTAATTTTATCGTTCATTCTGTAACGCCCAGCTTTGCTAATAAGAAATTAAGGGACCTCACATCAGGTGAGAGCAACAGGTGGCAGGGGACCTGCTGATTATCACAGATAAAATTGGCTCCAATGGTCATGAGGTAGTCGCTGGTTCCTCCGTACATCGCCATGGGCACCGCCAGGATGGCGCCCTGCATATCCACCGCAAAGGCGGGGACCGTCAGGTTGACCGAAATGCCGGACAAGCCCGAAAGCGCGTTGATAAATGTGGAGATCAGGATATTGCCCACTTCGATCAGGGTAGACTTGCTCAGCTCGTCCAACTCTCCGTAATCCTTCACAGGGGCGCCCAGCATCGTCTCCAGCACCAGGTTTATGAACTCCAGCTTCTGCACAGACAGCATCACGCCGCTCATCTGACCGCCCATGCCTACCAGCACGCCGGCCGTTACGGCCTCCGGGCCGCCGATCCAGTCGATGGCCTCGTTGTAGCCCATGATCCGGACCTCCGGCAGGGTGATGCGCACCTGCTGCTCCAGCAGCTGTCCCAGAGCGGTAGCCGCGTTGCCGGTGCCGATGCTGCCGATTTCGCGCAGCGTATCCAGCTCCAGGGAATTCAGCTCGTCAAAGCTTTTGATATTCATATCCGTCCTCCAAATTACCCGCGCAGGCTGTTGAAGGTGCTTTCAATTTCATCGGACGTAATCACCATCTTCAGTGCGTAGCTGAACGCCCGCTGGGATTCGATCACCTTGATGAACTCTTGGGTCAGGTCCGTATTGGACATCTCCAGCAGCCCCTGCTTGACCTCTCCGGTGCCCAGGTACAGCTGGCCGTTGAGATCCGTAGCCAGCAGGCGGGAACTGTCGGCGTGCTGCATTCCGTAGTGGATGGCGTAATCAAACACCCCCAGCTCCAAAGGCGCCTTCTGATTATCAGGGTCAACCACAATAAAATTCCCCTCCGGGTCCAGCACGCAGCGGCCCTGGTTGTCGCTCAGCCGCCATACCGAGGTGGGCTGGGGCTCGATCTCCTCCCCGTTTTCGTCCACCTCCGGCGCCGCGTCCTCAGCGGGAGGAATCCAGAACTGGGTCATGGTGAAGGAGCCGTCCCTGGTAAAGGAAATCTCCTGGGTATCCGGATCGAAAAGGGCAAAAAATCCGTCGCCGTTGATGGCGAAATCAAAGTTCCGCCCGGTATCGGTGAAGCCCCTGCTGGAGAAATCAATGGGAGCGTGGATCATTCTTGCGCCGGTGCCCTTCGGCAGCCGGGAGTTGTCAATGCCGTCCACATTCCGGTTCATCAGCTCGCCGAACGCAGCCCGCTCCGCACGATAGCCCTGGGTGTTGACATTGGCGATATTCTGGGCCTGAACGTTCATGCGCAGTTGCTGCTGATAGGCGCCCACGGCGGCATTGTAAAAAGACATATTCATCTCTTACGCACCTTCCTTTCCTCGGTAAGGGCCTGCGGGCCCCTCTCTATTACATTCGACCCAATTCCGTCGTATCTTTAGTGATAACCTGATCGTAAATTTTACTCATTTGCGCCGCGCTCTGCAGGGCCCGCTGCGCGCTCATCATGGAAACCATCTCGTGAACCATGTTGGTGTTGGAGCGCTCCACCCATTTGTGGTGGATAACGTAGTTCTCTCCGGCCTGGGGCTGGCCGCCGGTAAAGAGGCCGTGGTCGTTGCGCTCCAGCGCGCCGTTGTCCTGGAAGGCAAAAATCCCCAGGGTGGCCAGATAGTTCCGGTTGGCCATGGTATAGATGCCTCCGTCCTCATCCACATAGATGTTGTCCGTGGGCAGCTGAATGGGCTGGCGGTTTTCATCCAGCACCCGTCCCTGCCCCGGCAGGACCAGATAGCCCTCCTCGTCCAGATTAAAGCTCCCCGCCCGGGTATAGGCCACCTCGCCGTTCCACTCGATAGCAAAGAAGCCATCCCCCTCGATGGCGAAATCCAGAGGCAGCTCCGTCTCCTCCAGAGAGCCCTGGGTATAGTCGGTGTACAGCTGGTCAGGAGCCAGAATATAGGCGTAGGGACCGATTTCCTCCGTATTCACCTTATCCTTGTTGCCCACCCGGCTGAGCATGACCTCCCGAAAGGCGGTGGAGTCAGTATAACGGTCCGTCTTGTAGCCTGCGGTAGAGACATTGGTCATATTGTTTGCAATCACATCCAGCCGGCGGCCCTGGCTGAGCATACCGGAAGTCAACTGGTAAAAGCCTCTGAACATATGTATTCGCTCCTCTCGCGGCGGGGACTACTTCTCCCCGTTCATGTACTGCTGCATATACAATTTCAGCTTCTGGATCGCCCGGGAATGGATTTGTGAGATGCGAGGCTCGCTGACCTCCATCACCTGCGCGATTTCCTTCATGCTGAGATTTTTCCGGTAATAAAGGGACACCACCATCTGCTCATTCTCCCGCAGGGAGGCAATGCCGTCCGTCAGGGTATCCAGCAGCTCCTGGCGCAGCAGGGAGTCCTCGGGACGCCCGGTGCCCACGCTGTCGGCTACGTCCACCCCACCCTGATCCTGGTCATCAAAGAGGGAGTCCAGACTCAGCAGGTTGCAGAGCGCAGTGTTGGCCAGGTCCTCCTGATACTGCTGGCTTGAGATTCCCAGCCGCCTGGCGATCTCCTCGTCTGTGGGACTGCGCCCCAGCTCGGCGTAAAGCTCCACACTGGCCTGATCGATCTCCCTGGCCTTGCGCCGCACGCTGCGGGGAACCCAGTCCTGACGGCGGGCGAGATCGATGACCGCGCCCCGGATGCGCTTGGAAACAAAGGTCTCAAATTTGATACCCTTGTCGGGGTCGAACTTATCCACGGCGCCCACCAGCGCCAAAACGCCCTCGTTGATGATATCATCCACCTGGGCAAAGCTGGAGTAAACCCCCCGCACCTGCAGGGCAATGGACTTCACAAGGCCCACATAGCGCAGCGCCAGAGTCCATTTCAGCTCCTGACAGCCGCTGCTGCGGTAGAGCAGGAGCAAATCCTCCTTGCTCATGGCGTCTAGCTGCTCCTGTGTATACCCCAGCTCAGGCATGGACTGCGCCATCTGGCCGCTCATACCGCCGCCGCCTTTCTTTCACCACGGGCCAGGGTAATATTGCCGAGGGACTGAATCTGTACGTCGCTGGTGATCTCGTTAAAGGCCAGCACGTACAGGTTGGGATAGAACTGGGCCAGCATCCGGCTGAAATAAACCCGGATGACCTGACTGGTCAGTACGATGGGGGTCTGCCCCAGGTCGTTGAACTTCTTCATCAGCTCCGCCAGCTGGGTGACGATCTGCTGCATGAGATCGGGGCCCATGGCCAGATAGATGCCCTGCTCGTTCTTGCTGAGGGAGGCGATGACCCGCTTCTCCACCTCGGCGTCCAGAGTGACCACCCGCAGCTGCCCGTGTTCGCAGAAGCGGCGGGTGATGGTGCGGCTGAGGGCTCCACGGATGTTTTCCGTCACCATATCCAAATCCTTGGTGCTGCCCAGCGCGTCCACGGCCGTCTCCAGAATGGTGCCCAGGTCCCGGATAGGCACGCCCTCCCGCAGAAGGTTGCGGAGAATGCGCTCCAGGTTGGCGTAGGTGAGGAAATTGGGGATGGCCTCCTCCACCACCTCGGGGGCGGTACGCTTGAGGTTCTCTACCAGCTGAATGACCTCCGACCGGCCCAGCAGCTCGTAGGCGTGGGACCGGACCACCTCGCTGAGGTGCGTCTGCATAACGGACAGAGGGTCGATGACGGTGTAGCCGTAAATCTCCGCCATTTCCTTGTTCTCCGGCAGGATCCACCGGGAGGGGATGCCGTAGGCCGGCTCCACGGTCTCAATACCATCGATTTCCCCAGCGGGATTCGAGGGCTCCAGCGCCAGATAGTAGTCCACCAGAATCTCGCCCCGGGCAACCTCCTCGCCCTTGATCTTCACCACGTACTGATTGGTGCCCAGGGCGGAAGAGTCGTGAAAGCGGATGGAAGGAATAACGAAGCCCATATCCTGCGCATACTGGCGGCGGAAAATAACGATACGGCCAATGAGCTTGCCGCCGCTGTTTTCATCCACCATGGGGATGAGGCTGTAACCAAACTCCATTTCGATGGGGTCCACCGTCAGGAGAGAATAGACGTTGTTGATATCCTTATAATATTCGCTGGCGCTGGGCTGGGCAGCCTCCTCCTGCTGCATCTGTACGGCGGCAGCTTCGGCGGCGGCCTCCTCCACCTTCCGCTTGTCGGAGCGGCTGGTCATCATCCAGCCCGCCGCAGCCAGAGCCGCGCCCACGATCAGCAGCGGCGCATGGGGCGTACCGGGGATACAGCCCAGCAGGGCGATCACCAGGCCGGAGGTGAGAATGGCTTTCGGCTGACCCAGGAACTGCCGCACCACGTCATCGTTCAGACTGCCGTCGGACACGGTACGGGTGACCACCATGGCCGTGGCTGTGGAGATCATCAGAGAGGGCACCTGGCTGACCAGGCCGTCACCGATGGTTGCAATGGAGTAGACGTCCCAGACGTTCTCCACACCGTTCAGGCTGCCCAGAATCATGCCGCCTACCAGGTTGATGAACGTGATAATCAGGGACAGCGTGGCGTCGCCCTTGACGAATTTGGTAGCGCCGTCCATGGCGCCGTAGAAATCGGCTTCCTTCTGAATCTTGGCGCGGCGGGCCTTGGCCCCCTGCTCGTCAATGAGGCCGGAACTCAGGTCCGCGTCGATGGCCATCTGCTTGCCGGGCATGGCGTCCAGGGTGAACCGGGCCGCCACCTCACTGACGCGCTCCGCGCCCTTGGTCACCACAATCAGCTGCACCAATACGATAATCAGGAAGATGATAATGCCCAGCACGATATTTCCCTGGGTAATCATGTTGCCGAAGGACAAAATTACGCTGCCCGCATTACCGTTGTTGCCCAGAATGGCCCGGGTAGTGGATACGTTCAGTCCCAGCCGGAACAACGTGGTAATCAGCAGCAGGGACGGGAAAATGGAGAAGTCCAAAGCATCCGAAACCGTCATGGTGATGACAAGAATCAGCATCGACAGGGAGATGTTCACCACCAGCAGCATATCCAGCAGGGCCACCGGCAGAGGAACAATGATAAACAGGACAATGACGACTACCGCGAGCGCTATGGCGTTTTGGAGAATTCGCTTCATGGGCACTGTCCTTTCCAAAAATGAGGGATGATTTCAACTGTATCAAAACGCCTGAATATCAGGCGATGTCAACTTTCTGACTGCTGTGCCTCGCTGCCGTCCAGCTTCAGCACATAGACCAGCACCTCCGCCACGGGACCGTAGAACTCCATAGGGATCATCTGGTCCAGCGGGGCGTCGGCGTAGAGGCTCCGGGCCAGGGGCACGTTTTCAATAACCGCCACCCCGTTTTCCTCCGCCACGGATACGATCCGCAGCGCAAGCTCATCCAGTCCCTTGGCCACCACCACCGGCGCGTCATCCTTGTCGGGCTTGTAGCGCAGGGCCACGGCCACGTGGGTCGGGTTACGGATAATCACATCCGCGTTGGGCACCTGCTGCATCATGCGCTGCTGGGCTCGCTGGCGCTGGATCTGCTTGATCTTCCCCTTGACCTGGGGATCGCCTTCGGTTTGCTTGTACTCCTCCTTGACCTCCTGTTTGGACATCTTCAGCTGGCGCTCATAGTCCCACCACTGATAGAAATAGTCCGCCGCCGCCAGCGCCGCAAAGGCGATGACCACCCGGAGAGTCAAGGTAAAAATGTCCTCCAGGAAAACGGAGCAGGCCGCGTCGATCTCCATATCCAGAAACCGGGTGAAGCTGACAACCACATCCTGAAAATACGTGTAAATAAGGTAGAGCAGAATGGAGATCTTCAAAATGCCCTTCAGGGCCTCGATCACACTGCGCAGGGAAAACAGCCGCTTGAAGCCCTGCAGCGGACTGATCCGGTTAAACTTGGGCTTCAGGGATTCTGTGCTGACCAGCAGTTTGGTCTGCGCGAAGGTGGCCGTAACGGCCAGCGCCACAGTGACCAGCAGGAAGGGTCCCGCCACAATCGCCACCGTGCGGATGCAGAAATAGAACAGCTGAGGCAGGATGTCCGGCATGGCCTCCGGTGTAAAATCGGTGATATAGCCGAAGCAGGTCTGGAACACGTTATTCGCCTGCTCGTTCACCACGCCGCCCATTACCCGCAGCATTACCAGCGTCCCCAGGAGGGTGGCTACCGCCACCACGTCCTTGCTCATCATGACGTTGCCTTTTTTTCGTTCGTCACGCCGCTTTTTTGGGGTCGCTTTTTCGGTTTTGGAATCGCCGGCCACCGGTTGATCCCCCCTTTCCTGGAGTCTGCTTGAAAACCGGCGGAGCGCCGGATTCGGGCAGATCTTCCGTCAGGCACGGCGGCTTCCTGGGGGTATCGCGCGCTCCTGGCGGAAAGCCGCTCTGAGACGGCGTTCTGACAGTTTTCAAACAGGCTCCGGGCCGCCGGGGCGGTCACCCCATCCCCACAAGGAGGTACTGTATCTGCCGCAGCATCTCACGCTCCGCCCTCAGCAGATACTCGCTGAACGGCGATATCAGAAGCAGCAGCAGCGTCAGTCCGATAATCACCTTCAGCTCAATATTGATGGCGAAGACGTTGATCTGAGGGATTACCTTCATGAGGATGCCCATACCCACCTGGCCCAGCAGTTCTGCAGCCAGAATGGGAAGACATAGCTTGATGGCCATCACCGTGCAGGTCACAAACAGCTCAATAATTGCCTGATAGCTGTTCTGCCCAAAGGCTGCCTGGCCGTAAGGCACGATCTCACCGGAAACCAGAAAGATGCGCAGCAGCGTATGGTGCCCGTTGGCCGTAAAAAACAGCAGCATCATCAGGATATTGAGCAGCGAGGCCGTAACGGTGGTAGAGGCCTGACTGCCGGGGTCATAGGTCTTGCCCATACTCATTCCCATCTGGATGTCAATAGTTTCGCCGCCCAGCATGGGAATATAGAAAAACAGGTTCATCACAATCCCCGTCAAATACCCCACGCCCATTTCCAGCAGTACCCGCACCCCCATCTCCAAAACGGAGCCGGGCACCGCCGGGCGGTAGGACGTTGCGGAAAAGGCCGTTATGCCCAACAGCAGAATCAGACCGCTCTTGACAATACCGGGCAGAGTCTGCCGTCCAAAAATGGGATTGAAGAGGACAAAGCCGCTCATCCGGGCCAGGATCATGAGAAACAGGGTCACTTGTGCCCAGTCCACGCCGCCGCCCCCTAACCGCGCATCAGCGCAAAGAGTTCTTTGGCGTAGTCCAGCAGATTTTCCATCATCCAGCCCCCGCCAATCAGCAGAACAAGAATGACTACCGTCAGCTTGAAGATAAAAGACAGCGTCTGCTCGTGGATCTGGGTCACCGCCTGGAAAATCGCCAGCAGCACACCCACCGACATACTCAGAAGCAGCATAGGGGCGCATATCTTGATGACGATAAAGATGCCCTCCCGCAGCACCTCGCCGACCATTGCGGTGTCCACTATGCTACGCCTCCTCTCACTTGACGGTCTGGATCAGGGTGGAAAACAGCAGGCTCCACCCGTCCAGCAGAATAAACAGCAGGATCTTGAAGGGAGTGGAGATCATAGAGGGAGGGAGCATAATCATACCCATACTCATCAGCGTGGACGAGACGATCACGTCGATCAGCAGGAAAGGGACATACAGCAAAAAGCCGATCCAAAAGGCGGCCTTCAGCTCGGATGTGACAAAGGCTGGCACAATCACCAGCAACGGCAGATCCACCGCCTGCTCCAGCTCCTCCACAGTCGTGGGGGCCGTCTCTCCGGCCATGTCGCAGTACAGCTGTACAGTGCCGATCTCCGTGTTGTCGAGCATAAAGCGCTTCAGCGGTATCTGCGCCCGGTCGAAAAATTCCCTTTGGGTGATCTCTCCGGCAACATAGGGATCATAGGCGGTGGTCTTGATGCTGTCCAGGGCCGGAGTCATGGTAAACAGCGTCAGGATCAACGCCATTCCCACCAGCACCATGTTGGGCGGGGTCTGCTGGGTGCCCATGGCGGTACGCAGAAAAGAGAGGGACACCACATACCGGGTAAAGGAGGTCATCATGACCACCAGTGTCGGCAGCAGAGTAATGGTCACCAGCAGCAGCGTAACGTCCAGTATCTGAACGCTGTCGCCATTGACATTGATGATCGCATCGGTTGGCACGCTCTCTCGCCTCCTCTATTTCTTCTCTCTGAACTTCCGTATCCACTCCTGGAAGTCCAGAGGCGCTTTCTCCTGGGTTCCGCCGGAGGCAGGCGGACAGGCCCACATGGCCCCCTCCTCCTCCGTCAGTTCAGCCAGCAGAGAAAATCCGGAGGGAGAACTGCCAAGCAGAAAATGCCGGTTTGCCAGCTGGATCACCAGCAGCGCCTGATCCTTCCCCACCGGAAGCCGTTCCAGCACCTTCAGCCGGCGCTGCCCGGCGGAAATGACCAGCCGTCCGGACAAACCCGTCCCGGCCCAGCGGGTAAAGAGATAGCACCCGCACAGGACCAGCAGCAGCACCAGCAGAATTCCCAGCAGGGAAAGGATATCCTTGGGCATCAGGGTTCCCCTACGATAGAGGTAACGGTCTTGAGAACGCGCTCAATCTTAAAGGGCTTGACGATGAAGTCCTTGGCGCCGGAACGGATGGCGTCGATGACCATGGTCTCCTGGCCCATGGCGGAACACATGACCACGTTGGCGTTGCCGTCTGCGGCACGGATGGCCTTCAGGGCCTCCAGACCGTCCATGTTGGGCATGGTGATGTCCATGAGGACCAGATCCGGCTTCAGAGAGTTGTACTTCTCCACGGCGTCCGCGCCATCCACGGCCTCGTGCAAATCAGTATAGCCTGCTTTGCTCAGTCCGTCCTTCACCACTTTGCGCATAAAAGCGGCGTCATCCACTAACAAAATCTTAGCCATTACAATACACCTTTTTCCTTTTCATTATTGATTAGTAGGTACTATGTTATACTGCCAAATTCTTTAGAACTTTGTCAGTTCATTGATGTCAGGCTTTTGCAGGATCTCCGTGATGCGGATACCGAAGTTGTCGTCAATCACCACCACGTCGCCCCGGGCGATGCACTGGCCGTTGACCAGCAGATCCACCGGTTCGCCCGCCAGCTTATCCAGCACCACCAGGGACCCCTTGGAAAAAGCGATGATGTCCTGAATCTTTCTCCGGGTGCGGCCGATCTCCACAGCCACCTCCAGAGAAACGCCCATGATGAGGTCCAGATTCTCCTTCTGCTCCTGGGACAGGCGGTCATCCGCGCTGAGGGGCTCCATACTGGGCTTCTGGGTGTTGATAACCTTGGGCTCCGCCGGCTGTTGGACCGGCTGGGGCGGATACATGTAGTAGGGCGGATAGGGGGGGTAGGGATACCCGCCCTGCCCGGCGGCCTGGGGAGGATACGGGGGATACCCCGCAGGGGGATATGCCGGCGGCTGTCCGGCGGCGGCCGGAGCGGGCGCGGGGGCAGGTGCCGCCCCAGGGACGGGCGCCGGTTCGGATACGCCTCCGCCTGCCAGCATCCGCTCAATCTCCTCCTGGCTCATGGTGCCGCCGGAGGAGGCCGCGGGAGCAGGAGCGGGCGCCGGCTCGGGCGCG
>JAAZZJ010000360.1 GCA_014237695.1 Oscillospiraceae bacterium
ATTATACCATATTTCTTCCTTGTGGGGTAGGGCTAATTAAATCAGAGGTTCCCTATCAAACCATCACTTTGAAAAGGAGAACAGACTATGCTGAAGATCACCGCAATCGGGAACCTGACCAACGATGTGGAGCTGCGCTCCCATGAGGACGGCAAACCCTACGCCATCCTGCGGATCGCCTCCGACCGCCGCTACCGGGACCGGGACGGCAACAAGCTCACCGATTTCATCTCCATCAAGGTCCGGGGCGCTCTGGCGGAGCGGTGCGCTGCCTTCGCCTACAAGGGCTGCAAGCTGGCCGCTTCCGGGGACTTCGAGACCATCGTCTTTTCCGAGGACCCCACCCGCCAGCCCGGATTTCTCATCAAGGCCAATGAGGTGGAGTTCCTGTCCCCCCGGAAGGTGGAGGAGGCCGCTGGCGTGGCCGCTGAGGACGGCGGCGCGGCGGACGCCGCCTGATGCGCAACACCGGAACCATATACAGCAGTACGGAGCGCAGTCCCGCCGTACTGCCTGAGATGGCCGAGCTGCTCCCCCCGCTGACGGGGGAGCAGCTCGCCGCCCTGGAGGCGGACATCCTCAAGAGCGGCTGTTATTCCCCGGTCATTGTCAATGAGGACATGGTGATCGTTGACGGTCACAACCGGCAGAGACTGTGCGAACAGCACGGTCTGCCCTACCAGATGGCCGTGTTCTCATTCGCGGATCTGCTGGAGGCCAAGCAGTGGGCGCTGGACACCCAGAAGGGCCGCCGCAACCTGGACAAGTGGGAGCTGGGCAAGATTGCCCTCCGGCTGAAGCCGGATATTGAGGCCAGGGCTAAAGAAAATATGTCCGCAGGCGGCGGGGATCAGAAAAGTGAGGATGCAAAATCGGGTTTGGCAACATTGCCGAACCCGATTTCTCCTGTGGATACCCGCAAGGAACTGGCGGACGCTGTCGGGCTGGGAGAACGTACTATGGGCAAGGTCATGCAGATCGATGAACACGCTCCCCCTGCCGTGAAGGATGCTCTGGACAGCGGCGACCTGTCCATCAACCAGGGCTACAACATCACCCGGCAGGTACAGGAACTGCCAGAGGAGCAGCGGGATGAGGCCGCTGCCCAGGCAGTGGAGCTGGAAAAGGCAAAAAAGGAGATCCAGCAGGCGGACGTCGAGTCAAACCGCCGCCATAAGATCGCGGGGCTGTTTTGCAAAGCCTTTGAACGGGCTATTCTGCTCACGCCCACGGAAGAAAATGTTCGGATCTGGACGCAATGCACCCGCATGACGCCGGAGGAGATCGAGGACAACATCAAGGAGGCCCGTGAGCTGGCGGAGGTGTTCGCCGCCATCGCCGGTATCCTGGAGACTATGCTGCCGGGAGGTGACAGCGATGCCGGATGAGCTGTCCGTCCGCCAGTGGCAGGAGAGGTTTCGGGCCGGGGCCTTTGCCCATTCAGACATTACTACGCAATGCGAAGCAGGCTGGTACGACTGGTTCTGCCAGGACTACGCTCTGGCCGGACGGCTGAAGAAGATCGGCAGGGTGGTCATGGGGATCACCGACCCGTTTATCCTGGACAATTACTACGTCTGGTTCAAGAACAACTGTCCCCTGGATGGGCCGCTGTATGACGATGCCCGCTTCGAGCCGCTGTCCGGGGAGCGTAACGGCAAATATTTTGTGGTTTCTCTGGACAGCCCCCATGAGCGCATGAAATGGGCGTTGGTCACAGAGCGGTACGGCTTTGACGCACCGGAATTTGACTGCCGGGACATCCGGGAGATGGTCAAGTACATCAACAGCATCGGCCCGGAGCTGCAGCAGGGCTTTATCCCTCCATTCATCGCGGAAAAGGACGCTGCGACCGCCTATGCCCGGCGGCGCGGAGAGCCGGAGAGTCTCCACATCTACCGGGACGGGGAGCATCACTACAGCTATACCTCCTGGCGCGACCGGCGCAAGCGGACAGTCCTGGCGGTGGCTAGTTTGGAGGATGCGCCTGCGGATTTTGTTTCGGAACAGGCCCATTCCATCAAGGGGATGTATGTCTATTGCCCGGAGGATGCGGGGATACCCCTGCCCGATCCGATGCTGCAGACTGCAAACAAATCTCAGAAAAGAAAGGAGCCAGAGCGATGAGCAAAGAACACCCCGCGCGGGCGGCGGGGCCTCCCGGCAGGCCCGTCCTGCCCCTGGAGGCAGAGCAGGAGATCATGGATATGCTGTCCGCCAATATGCGGATCAGCTCCGGGGAGATCGCCGCTATTTTGAAAAAACACGGTGTGTCTGGGGACGCGGATGCCCTCCAGGACAGCTACCGCAAGCGGCTGGGCCAGCGGCTCATGTCCAGCATCCGGGATGAAAACGGCAGGCGGGAGGTGCTGGCCCGCGGCAGCGAGTACATCGTGGTGGAGTGCTGCAGTGACCAGCAGGCCCTCAGAGCCATCCGCCAGCGCATTCAGAGCCAGATGAACGGCCTGGATGACTCTGCAGGCAAGGTGCGCTGCCGCATCCGTGTGCTGGACCGGCTGATCTCCCGGTCCAGAAAGGGGGCTTGACGGTGG
>JAAZZJ010000361.1 GCA_014237695.1 Oscillospiraceae bacterium
GCGTGCCCACGGCATACAGATCCCTCTCCTCCGGCAGGCCGGTGCCCGGCTCCCGCTGGGCCACCAGGAAAATGTACTGGTCCCGCTCCATGGCGCGCTCCAGCGCGCGGATGGAGATGTCCCTCTCCACATCAAAGCTGAGTACGCACCCAGGGAAAATGGTCAGTCCCCGCAGGGCCAGCACAGGTATGTTCATCGTTGTATTTTCAATCGTATCCATTGCTCGGTCTCCTTTCCCCGGCAGAGCTGCCAGTCAGGAAAAAGGTCGCTCCTTTATTGGTTTCCGTCCCCTTCCGGGACCTGCAAAAAGGGGGGGGCAGAAATCCGCCCCCCTTTTTCTTTTCCTTGCCGTCCTCTCAGGACGCATGGCTGGCCGCTTCCTCCTCGCCCCGGACCAGCGTGGGGCCGCACTCTCCATGGACGCAGGCCGGGGTGATGACCACCCGCCGCACCGAGGGATCGGAGGGAATCTCGTACATGATCTCCGTCAGAAGGCCCTCCATCACCGCCCGCAGGCCCCGGGCGCCGATGTTGCGCTCAATGGCCTTGTCGGCCACGGCCTCCAGCGCGACCTCGGCAAAGGTCAGCTCCACCTTGTCGTCGGAAAACAGCTTCTCATACTGCTTCACCAGGGCGTTCTTGGGCTCCGTGAGGATGCGCACCAGATCCTCCCGCTTCAGGGAGTCCAGAGGCGCGATGATGGGCAGGCGGCCCACCAGTTCCGGGATAATGCCGAATTTCAGCAGGTCATGGGGCTGGACCTCCTTGAGGATGAGCCCCACATCCCGGTCCTTCCTGCTCTGGATGGGCGCGTCAAAGCCCAGAGCCCGCTTGTCGGTGCGCCGCTCGATGATCTTCTCCAGACCGTCGAAAGCGCCGCCGCAGATAAAGAGAATGTTTCTGGTGTTGATCTGGATGAACTCCTGCTGGGGATGCTTGCGGCCGCCCTGGGGCGGGACATTGGCCACAGTGCCCTCCAGAATTTTCAGCAGGGCCTGCTGCACGCCCTCGCCGGACACGTCCCGGGTGATGGAGGTGTTCTCGCTCTTCCGGGCAATCTTGTCGATCTCGTCCACATAAATAATGCCGTGTTCCGCCAGCTCCACATCGTAGTCCGCCGCCTGAAGGAGGCGCAGGAGGATGTTCTCCACGTCGTCGCCCACGTAACCCGCCTCGGTGAGGGTGGTGGCGTCGGCAATGGCAAAGGGCACCTGCAATATCCGGGCCAGGGTCTGCGCGATATGGGTCTTGCCGCTGCCGGTGGGGCCGATCATGAGGATGTTGCTCTTTTGCAGCTCCACATCCTCCCCGCTGCCGCCAAACTGGATGCGCTTATAATGGTTGTATACGGCCACCGCCAGAGACACCTTGGCGCTGTCCTGACCGATGACGTACTGGTCCATAACCTCCCGGACCTCCCTGGGGGTGGGCAGGCGCTCGGGCAGCTCCGCCGGTACGCCGCCTCCGGCGCCCAGCTCCTCCTCCAGCAAACTCATGCACAGCTCCACGCACTGATCGCAGATGCGGGCTCCGGGGCCCTGCAGCATCCGCCGCACCTCGGACTCCCGCTTGCCGCAGAAGGAACAGCGTACGGGCTTTTTCGGTTCGTCATTCATGGGCAGTTCCCTTCCCCCGTTTCCAAAAATTTATCTGGCATAGATGACCTTGTCGATGAGACCGTATTCCTTAGCCTCCTCGGCGGTCATGAAGTTGTCACGCTCGCAGTCGGCGGTCACGGTCTCCAGACTCTGACCGGTGTTGTCCGCCAGGATGCTGTTGAGCCGCTTCTTGATGATCTCCAGCCGCCGGAGATGGATGGCCATATCGGTGACCTGTCCCTTGGTGCCGGCAGAGGGCTGGTGAATCATGATCTCCGCGTTGGGCAGGGCCAGACGCTTGCCCTTGGTGCCGGAGGACAGCAGGAACGCCCCCATGCTGGCGGCCATGCCCACGCAGATGGTGGACACGTCGCACTTGATATACTGCATGGTGTCATAGATGGCCATGCCGTCGGTGACGGAGCCGCCGGGGCTGTTGATATACAGCTGGATCTCCTTGTCGGGGTCCTGAGCCTCCAGATACAGCAGCTGGGCGACCACCAGGCTGGCGGTGGTTGCGTTCACCTCTTCCCCCAGGAAGATGATGCGGTCGTTGAGCAGACGGGAAAAGATGTCATAGGACCGCTCCCCCCGGTTGGTCTGCTCCACTACATATGGGACTAAACTCATGTTGATTTACCTCCTGAAAGATGCTTCTGCCCTCCCCGGGACCACACTATCATACCCAAAACGGGAAAAATTTAGTACAGGGCCGCCTTACTCCGCAGGGGCCTCCGCAGGAGCCTCCTCCGCCTTGGGCTCGGCCTTCTTCTTCCGGGTCCGCTTGGGCTTCGCCGGCTTGGGCTCTTCCGTTTCGGTCTCTTCCGCTTTGGGCTCCTCTGCCTTGACCTCCTCGGGCTTCACGGGCACGGCGGCGGCGGCGACCAGCTCCACAGCCTTGGCGCGGACAATCTGCTCCTTGATGACGTCATCGTTGAGGTACTTTTTCACGT
>JAAZZJ010000362.1 GCA_014237695.1 Oscillospiraceae bacterium
CGCCGGCGGCATCTTTTTGCGGCGGCTTGCAGGTATCTGCCGGATCAATTACAGTTTACCCCTTTGAACCCTCTGTGTCCTGGAGGTATTGACTGAAAACAGCTTGAAACTGCTTGTCGGCCTGCTCAGCAAAAATCCTTGGAACGGACAATTGGCTTGCCAGACCGGCCGTGTCCCATGTCGCGGCCCAGATCAGATAGGGGGCGAGTGGCAATACATCTTTTACCTTGAGATGGCAGCCGTCCCGAAGGAGTAATCCGTCCTGAGCCATTCTTTTGGCGTCAAAATAAAGTCTTGCGCCGGTTCTGTATTCTGCGTTGACGTCCATCACGATTTTGCCCCGCTGCTTTGCGCTCACAACGATTTCTCCCGTGACCCCGCTGCCAAACATGATATAGTTGCTGAAATCCTCAGGATCCCCCAGCTGTATTCCAATGGGCTGCTCCTCTGAAATCACTTTTTCAGCTTTCAGCAGATTCCAGCTTTTTAACGTTCCGTCATATTTTATTTGTTCCCAAGAATCCATAGGCGTGCTGTGAACCAAAACAGCGGGCTCGCTCTCACGCAGAACCGGTTCGTTATAGCTGTGGCCGCCATACCGGATTTTGGCGGCACTGAGTTCTGCTTCCATCATTACCAGAATCAAGTTTTTTTGATTCGCCGTGCAAAACCCCATGCAGTCGCAGACTGCCATTTCCCAATCCCGGCATTTTGCACGACTGATTTTTATAGTATAAGCACAACCATTGCCGCCGCACATTTTTTGATATTCCTTGCTGCCGGTCAGCATTAGAATGATCCATGAGCGGTCATACCCACGCTGCGTAATAGGATTGATGCTGTCTTCCGGCAGCCTGTCCATACGGTAAATCATCTTGGCCGGTCCTTTCTGAAAGTCAGAATTTGTATTCACAGACCGTATTCCCCGCTTATGAATACAGGCTCTCAATGTAATTGCTCTAATTTTACCATGGGTATTTGCTGCGCGCAAGAAAAGCCGGCGAAAGGCGCAGAAATTATTTTTGTGTCAGATGCGGACAGCCTTGATATTGAATATATAACGCAGAGCATGAAAAGGATTTCCCCATCCTTTTTCATACAACACTTGACAAATCCGCCGTCCATGGCTATACTATAAGCGAAAAAGGCAGAGAAGGGAAGGAGTACGCGCTCCTCCCGGGGTCAAGAGAGACGCCGTTTTGGTGCGAGGCGTTCCCCGGCGGCGCGGAAGGTCGTCCCGGAGCTTCGTCCCTGAACCGGCGCGGGTTAAGGGACGGCGGGTTCTCCCGTTACAGAGAAGGAGTGTCCCCGGCCTGCCGGGGGAATTCAGGTGGTACCGCGGATGATTGTATTCGCCCTGGACGTTTGTCCGGGGCGATTTTTTATGGAGGTGATCCAATGGAATTTGTCAACCAGACCGTGATCGGCAGCAAGGAGCTGGCTGCCCTGTCCAGGGGAGCCAGGAAGACCATGCGGAGAAACAGAAACCGGATGGTCCGTACGCTGGGGCTGCTGATTATCGCGCTGAACATCTTTTTTGCCTGGGTATCTTTCCGGGTAGGGGACAGCCGGTGGTGGCTCAACGGGGTTCTGGCGCTGTTCCTGCTGGTCATCATCGTCTGGGAGGACCGCCTCAACGGGCGCTTCCGGGCCAGGCATGTCCTGCAGGACGCCCGGGAGGTTACCGCCTCCTTCGGCCCCGACGGCTATACCAGCACCAGCAGGGCCACCGACAGCAGCTTTACCTACGATCAGATCCGGACGGTCTGCGAGACATCGGAGTATTTCCTGTTCTACCTGGACCGCAACCTGGGGCAGATCTACCGCAAGGACGGCTTTACCAAAGGCACCGCCATGGCCTTCCGGGAGTTCATCAGCCGCAAGACCGGCCTGACGGTGCGAAATATCCGATAGGAGGGATCGTATGTTTGAAGTGGTAACAGAGTATGACAAAAAGGCCCTGCTCGCCATGAACCGCGCAATAAACAGGACCACAGGCAGGAGGAGATATCTCTTCCACAAGATTTTTAAGATAGTGCTGGGCGTGTGGTGCCTCGCCGCCGGCGGACTGCTGCTGCTGGTCTTCGACAAGTTGGGCGCGGCCGAGCGGGTCATCACCGCCGCCGCGCCGGTCATCGGTTTATGGTCCCTTATAAGCGGCCTTTTTCTGGACCGTCTGAGCGCGCGTGCGTCCCGGAAGCTGATGATCGAGGGCGACCGCCGCTGGACCCTCCGTTTTGAAGAGAATGGCCTCTCCGGTGAGAACAGGGACGGCGTGCAGAGCGCCTATCCCTACGGAAAGATCGTATCTATTTTTGAGACCCGGGAGTACTTCCTGCTGCAAGTCGACAAGCGCCACAGTGTTATTCTGGACAAAAACGGCTTTACCCAGGGAAACTGCGAGGACTTCCGCCGGTTCATCTCGGATAAAACGGGAGTGGAGCCGCGCTTGCTTAAAATTTAAGAGCCTGTTTAATATCTCCCCGCGCACATCTTGGCGGCTGATTTTCCGCCCGGACTTCGT
>JAAZZJ010000363.1 GCA_014237695.1 Oscillospiraceae bacterium
CTCCCCCTCGCCGCCGGAGGCGGCGAAGAAAAGAGGCTTCTATGGCAGATCGCACCGATTTCCTCCCTGTCTCCAGGGAGGAGATGAACCAAAGAGACTGGTGGTACTACGACTTCCTGGTCGTTACCGCCGACGCCTATGTGGACCACCCCTCCTTCGGCACGGCCATCATCGCCCGGGTGCTGGAGGCGGAGGGCTGCCGGGTGGCCGTCCTCGCCCAGCCGGACTGGCACAGTGCGGACGCCTTCCGCGCTATGGGCCGGCCCCGGTATGGCGTGTTCATCGGCGGCGGAAACATCGACTCCATGGTGGCCCACTACACCGCCGCCAAAAAGCGCCGCTCCTCCGACGCCTACAGCCCCGGAAACAAAATGGGCCTCCGCCCCGACCGGCCCACCATCGTCTACGCCAACCGGGCCCGGGAGGCCTTCCCGGACATCCCGGTGGTCATCGGCGGACTGGAGGCCAGCCTGCGGCGGTTCGCGCACTACGACTACTGGGACGACGCGGTGCGCCGCTCCATCCTCTTCGACGCCCAGGCGGACCTGCTGGTCTACGGCATGGGGGAGCGGGCCACCCGGGAGATCGCCCGCCGTCTTTCCGCAGGCGAGGCCATCGGCGCATTGACCGACATCCCCGGCACCGCCTACGCCGCCAAAAGCCCGGACTGCCGGTTCGAGAGCGTCACGGTCCCCTCCTTCGAGGCGGTGGTATCCGACAAGCGGGACTACGCGCTGGCCACCAAAATCGAGTACGAGGAACACGACCCCATCCGGGGCAGGGCGATCCTACAGCGCCACGGGGACCGGACGCTGGTGGTGAATCCGCCCGCCATGCCCCTGTGCCGGGAGGAGCTGGACGCGGTGGCGGAGCTGCCCTATGCCCGGGAGGTCCACCCCATGTATGACAGCCGGGGCGGCGTAGCCGCCATTGAGGAGGTCCGGTTCTCCGTCACCCACAACCGGGGCTGCTTCGGCGGGTGCAATTTCTGCTCCCTGGCCTTCCACCAGGGCAGGATGGTGACCTCCCGGAGCCACGAGAGCGTGGTGCGGGAGGTGGAGGGCTTTGTCCGGGACCCCAAATTCAAGGGGTACGTCCACGACGTGGGCGGGCCGTCGGCCAACTTCCGGCATCCCTCCTGCCAGCAGCAGAAGAAAAACGGCCTGTGCAAAAACCGCTCCTGTCTGGCCCCCACCCCCTGCAAAAATCTGGACCCCAGTCACGCCGACTATCTGGCCCTGCTGCGGAAGGTCCGGGCGGTGCCGGGGGTAAAGAAGGTGTTTGTCCGCAGCGGCATCCGGTTCGACTACCTGCTGTGTGAGAAGAACAGTGAGTTTTTGTCCGAGCTGGTCCGATACCACATCTCCGGACAGCTGAAGGTGGCTCCGGAACACTGCTCCGCGCAGGTGCTGGACTACATGGGCAAGCCGCATTTTGAGGTGTACGAGCGGTTCCGGGAGAAATACCGGCGGCTGAACCAGCGCTACGGCCTGGAGCAGTATCTGGTGCCCTATCTCATGAGCAGCCATCCGGGGTGTACGCTCAGCGACGCGGTGGAGCTGGCGGTGTTTCTGAACAGGACGGGCCGCCAGCCGGAGCAGGTCCAGGACTTCTATCCCACACCGGGGACCCTGTCCACCTGTATGTGGTACACGGAGATCGACCCCCGGACCATGGAGCCGGTATACGTGGCGAAGAGCCCCCACGAAAAGGCTCTCCAGCGGGCGCTGCTGCAATGGAAGCGTCCGGAGATGCGGCGGCTGGTGGTGGAGGCACTCCACAGGGCGGGCCGGGAGGATCTGATCGGCTACGGAAAGGACTGCCTTATCCGCCCCCTCCACAGCGGCAGGCAGGAGGAAAAGCCGAAAACCTCCGACAGGCACGCGGGCGCGGGCCGCGCCTGTCCTCTCAAGGACCGCCAGCCATCCAGAAGCAAGGCCGGCAAGCCCTCCGAACAGGATACCCGCCGGACCTCCAGGCCGCAGAAGCCCGCCAGCCAGCGCGGCCGGAAGCATGGGAAGCGCTGAATCCTGTCGGAGAAGAACGAACAAAATCCGATTTCCCTGAAAATATAGTTTGCATTTTAACAATACATCTGGTAGGATAGAGGGGTAATCATCTAACAACAGGAGGTCATCCTCATATGAAGAAGCTGGTCGTCAGTAAAACAGATCCCTGCAAGGCCTGTCTCAGCTGCGTCCGGGCCTGCTCCGAGGCGTTTTATAAGGAGTTTGATCCGGACCTCAGCTGCATCCGCATCGTTGCCAAGCCCGACGGCGAGCCCAAGGTGCAGAACTGCATCATGTGCGGCAAGTGCGCCCGGACCTGCCCGGAGGGAGCCATCACCCAGAACGCCAAGGGCGTGTATATGATCGACAAGCGCAAGTGCGTGGGCTGCGGCGAGTGCGTCAAGGCCTGCCCCATGCAGGTGATGGCCATGCCCAAGGCGGAGGGCGCAAAGCCCAGCAAGTGCATCGCCTGCGGCATCTGCGCCAAGGCCTGCCCCATGGGCATCCTC
>JAAZZJ010000364.1 GCA_014237695.1 Oscillospiraceae bacterium
AGTGGGCAGTGTCCTGGGCCTCCGCAAAGCAGATGGCCTCGGACATCTTGGTCAACCAGGTGGAGAGCAACGCCACCGATGTCAACGAGAATGCGGTGCAGTTCATTGTGGACTGGGTTCTGTCGAACAAGGCATACTTCGGTCCCAATACTGTGGGCACCTGCCTAGGCTTTACCAGCGAGACCGGGAACACCGCTTACATTTTCCCCTCCATGCTGAACCAAGCCCTGACGAAAGCTGGATACTCATACCGAAAGACCATGAAGTACATGGCCGATCAAGACCTGATTGGATGCACCATACGCAAGGATACTCGGAAGAAGGACTACTCGGTTTCAAAGTGGTTCGGGAACAGGAGCGCCCGGTTCGTAGAATTTTACATTGGGAAATTATCCAAGGCTGAAGATCCGGTGGACGATGCAGAGGAACTGGCGGATGCCAGGGCTGCAGCTGCCGCGCCGGAGTGGGAGCAGCAGCAATTCCACCCCATTGATGGCGAAGGTGAGGAACTGCCATTTTAAAGCAAAAGCCTTACGCCTAATTTTAGGCGTGAGGTTAGGCGTGAGGTTAGGCGTGAGGCCGAAAACCTTAGAGCCGCAAAGGGTACGGGCCTTTCATCACACCTATTACACCTAAATTCACCAATTACACTGCTTTATTGCAAATCGTTTGCATGTCACGATTTTTTGACTTAGAGACATAGCAAAAAGAAAACAAGGGATATCTTGAAAATTAGGCGTGAGGCGTGAGGAACCGGGGAAATGCTTGGTGCCGCAAAGGGTGCGGGCATCACGCCTAATTAAAAAAATAGGCGTAAGGGGGCCGTTTCCCACCGCACGGCGGGGCGACAACGGGGAGAGAAGGGTAAACCCTACCACCCCGGCGAACGAGGCCCACAACGCGCCCCTGTGGGCCGCACAGGGGCAACCGAGAGGAGGCACCAAAATGGAGAGTGACACCAAGCGGCTTGAGAGGTTCCATGCCGACTTCCAAAAGCTCAAGAACAATCGGGAGAAGGTTCCACTCCAGCAGCTCACGACCCGGTACGCCAGATCCTACAACACTCTGGTGGCGGAGGTCATGGACGGGGCGGTCTGGTTCTATAGGAAGTGTGTCGAGCTTGAGGAGGACTTCCCAACCTACCCGGAGGACACAGCCGGAAATGAGTGGCTGGCCAAGTGCCTCGCCACCATCGGGGAGGGTGAAAAGAAGCCCGGTGGCCTGGTTGACCAGTTTCGGGTGGCCCTGATCGACCGACTGAGCATGGATGAGTACCACGACCTCATCAACAGAACCTACGAGCCCCGCCTCCGGGTGTTCAACCGCTACTGGTCACGGCACTGCCGGTGCCTGGAGAGCGGGTGGATATACAATCGAATTTTAAAGAAATTCTGGTGGCCAAAGACTGAGGGCTACCCAGAGAGCGGGTGCTGGATCAACAGCGACTACTCCGGCCGCGATTATCGGTACCCACCACAGCTGAAGGAGGAAACAATATGAGTTATTACGATGGGTTCACACCAACATACACCTTTTCCCTCTACATTGAGAGGAGTGACCGTGTCCTCGTTGACACCACGGTCGAGGTAAAAGCTACCGCCGAGGAAATCGCCAAGGCCAAGAATGGCCCGGATAATTTGTGACAGTCAGGCCGATAAACAACTTGCTATTTGTGGGCAACAGAGCGAATATGTGACCAACAAAAGCAAGGAGGCAGACAGCCATGACAATCAAATACAACCGCACCGGGGCCGACCGCAAGCCCCTGATCGCCACCATCGCCAGCATCACCGGGGCCGAGGCCAAGTACCTGGGTGCCCCCAGCTTCGCCTACCAGGTGGACTACTTCACCATCGACCGCAACGGCGCCATCACCTTCGACGACCGGGCCGACAGTGAGGAGGTCGAGAACCTCGTTGAGCGGTTGGCCAGCATGGGCTTTGAGGCCGAGCCGGTCGAGCGGGAGACCGACGCCGGGGCGGAGCAGCCCTCGGCGCACGATGGGCTCACCATTCAGATGCCCGCGGACGGCTTCACCCCGGAGGCCCTCAACAACCTCCACAGCCTCATCGCCGCCAAGGGGCGGCTGATCCGCAAGGCCCTGGGCGTTGACCTCCTGCCGGTCCAAGTGGAGGCCGACACGGTTTCCTTCCCCTGGTTCAGCGGCGAGGCCACCGCCGAGGAGGTCAAAGCATACACGCACCTGATCACTGCCCTCTGCGACATGGCCCGGAACCAAAAGCGCATCACCGCCAGGGAAAAGGACACCGACAACGACAAGTACGCCTTCCGGTGCTTCCTCCTTCGGCTGGGCTTCATCGGGGCTGAGTACAAGGAGGATCGGAAAATCCTGCTCCGCAATCTCACCGGCAACGGTGCGTTCAAGGCCGGGGCCAGAAGGGAGGTGCCCAACGATGCGGCTTCCGAGTAAAGAAACCATCGAGCGGCTCCGCTCGGAATACCCGACGGGCTGCCGGGTGGAGCTGGTGCAGATGGATGATCCCCAAGCCCCGCCC
>JAAZZJ010000365.1 GCA_014237695.1 Oscillospiraceae bacterium
GAGACAGGTGATGATCGTGGGAATTACCAGGATCAGGGGGTCAAAGGTAATCCCGACCCAGCCCGTGAAGCCTAAGCCCCAGATCGTTGTCGCCATGGCGGCAACCGCGGGAATCAGTACTCCGTGCCAGCGGAGTATGCCGGCAAAGATGTGGCAGTCGTGGCCCTCGACAGCATGTTAGCGGCATATTACGAGGGAAAGCAGATCGCTCTGCACAGGATATCGTATCAGAGAAAGGACATACCGCCCTCTACTTCTATGGAACCTCCTTTGCTGAGATGAGGGCAAAAATACAGCCCTTTATTGAGCAATATCCGCTCTGCCAGAAATGCCGTATAGAACAGATTGCCTGACCGGACGGTTTGCCGGAGGGCCGTCCAGACGGCGCGCAGCGGCTATGAATACAGGTTCTAAAAACCGGTGCGTATGGAAAGACTAAGCAGAGTACAGAAACGGGCGCGTGAAATTTGTTGCAAATATCCCTTGACAAATAATAACTCCTAGACTAAGATAGGAAATAAAGAGAGGACGGTGATGCCATGAAGCTGTCTGCGAAGAGCCGCTACGCCCTGCATCTGATGCTGGAGCTTGCCATGCAGGAGGAGGGCGTGAATCTGTCGGTAAAGACGGTGGCCGAGAGCAGGGGGATCAGCGAGAAGTATCTGGAGCAGATTATCCCCGTGCTGGTGCGCTCCGGCCTGGTACGCAGCGTCCGTGGAGCAAAGGGAGGCTACCGGCTGGTGAAAAGTCCGGAGGATTATACCGTAGGTCTGATTTTGCGGACGGTAGAGGGCAGCCTGTCCCCTGTTTCCTGTATGGATGATGCGGTAAACCAATGCGCCCGGTGCAAAGCATGCGTCACTCTGGATCTTTGGGAGCAGGTGGATCAGGCCATCAGCAACGTGGTGGACCACGTGACTCTGGCGGACCTGGTGGATAGACAGCGCCGTCTGGACGCCCGTTGCGGCTTCTCTGGGAAAAGCAACTGCTGAGTTTTCCAGATGTCTCCCGCAGTTCCAGCTCCCAACGCGGACAATTCCTATTTTCCTATAGGAAACCGGTATATTATCCGCCGGAGAACTCCGGCAGAGGAAAGAAGGTTATACGTCATGTTTGTATACGCCGACAACGCCGCTACCACTGCCGTCAGCAAGACGGCTGCGGACGCCATGCTTCCTGCCCTGAGAGAGCTGTACGGCAATCCCAGCTCTCTGCACCAGAAGGGGCGGGAGGCCAATTATGCCCTGATGGGGGCCCGGGAGACCATTGCCAAATGCCTTAACGCCGAAACCCGGGAGATTTATTTCACCGGTTGCGGCACTGAGGCGGACAACTGGGCCATCACCGAGGGGGCACGGTTGGGGGCAGAAAAGGGGAAGAAGCATATCATTTCCGATACCATTGAACACCATGCCGTACTCCACACGCTGAAAAAGCTGGAGAAGCAGGGGTTTGAGGTAACCTACCTGCCGGTCCACGAGGACGGGCTGGTGCGGCTGGAGGAGCTGAAGGCCGCCATTCGGGAGGATACCTGCCTGGTGACCATCATGTTCTCCAACAACGAGATCGGCACCATCCAGCCCGTGCGGGAGATCGGCGCGGTCTGCCGGGAGAAGGGGGTGCTGTTTCACACGGACGCTGTGCAGGCGGTGGGACATCTGCCGGTTGATGTGGAAAAGGACAACATTGACATGCTGTCCCTCTCCGGTCACAAATTTCACGCCCCCAAGGGCGTGGGCGCTCTGTACTGCAAGAAGTCTGTCCGTCTGAAGAACTTCATCGAAGGCGGGGCGCAGGAGCGGGGCAGGCGGGGGGGCACCGAGGCCATCCCGGCCATCCTGGCCATGGCGGCTGCGCTGAAGGAGAGCTGCGCGCACATGGAGGAGAATATGGCGAAGATCTCTGCCATGCGGGACAAATTGGTGGAGGGTCTGAGCAAAATTCCCTATTCCCGCTGCAACGGGAATCCGGAGTGTAAGGCCCCCGGGATTGTCAGCTTCTGTTTCGAGGGCATTGAGGGGGAGAGCCTCTTGCTGCGGCTGGACCTGGCGGGTATCTGCGCCAGCTCGGGGAGCGCCTGTACCAGCGGGTCGCTGGACCCCAGCCATGTGCTGCTGGCGCTGGGGATGCCCCATGAAATTGCCCACGGGTCTCTGCGGCTGAGCCTGTGCGAGTACAACACCATGGAGGAAGTGGATTATATTCTGGAGCAGGTGCCGGAGGTGGTGAAGACCTTGCGGCAGATGAGCCCGGTCTGGATGCACATGCTCGAAAAGATAGAGGACCCGTATCGATAAGCAGCCGCTGCCGTGCGGAGCGCGGCGGAGCAAAATATATCTCAAGGAAAAACAGAAAGGAAACGACCACCATGGCAATGGAATACAGCGAAAAAGTAATGGAGCATTTTGCCCACCCTCATAATGTCGGCGTTCTGGACGACGCCAACGGCGTCGGCGAGGTCGGCAACGCCAAGTGCGGGGACATTATGCG
>JAAZZJ010000366.1 GCA_014237695.1 Oscillospiraceae bacterium
CTGTACACACTTTGCCATGGCCCGAACCGCTCCGGCAGATCCCTCCATGGTATTCCGGTGTTCAGCCAATACAGGATTGCGTTGAGCATTTCACGGTTGCTTTTTCCTGGCCGGCCTCCTTGCGGCTTTTTTTCAGGCGGAAACTTGTCCTTGATACGATTCCATTGTTTTTCACTGATTTCATGTCTTTTCATGTGCTTTATTTTACCATCTCAGCACTTTACACACAATATCTAACGTTTTCAAACAGACTCTAGGCATTGGCGTCAGCAAGGACTCCGCAGCCTCCCATCAGAAGTTTGCGGAGAAATACAATCTGCCGTTCATTCTGCTTTCCGACCCGGAGCTGGCAGCCATTCAGGCCTACGGCGTATGGCAGGAAAAGAAGAACTACGGCAAAACAAGCATGGGCGTGGTGCGCTCTACCTTTGTAATTGATGAGAACGGGATGATCGAGAAGGTCATGCCCAAGGTGAAGCCGGATACCAACGCGGCGGAAATTTTGGACTATTTGAGAAAAAACGGGTAAGTAAGGATGCTTTCCGCCCGGCGGCGAAAAAGTGGGACAAGCTACCCGAAAGCATCTTCTGAAGAGCGGAGCGGTGTCTGCATGTCAAAAAAGTGGCTACGCAACTTTTTTGACGGTCGATTTTGATGAAAATTTCTCCCTCGGGCAGGGAAACAAATCCAGCCAAAAATCTGCATACCTTCCCAGCTTCTGCGGATACTATCCATGTTTTCCAAAGCGATACAATATACTCGCCGCGCCCCGGCGCGGCAGATACGGGAGGAATCGAGAATGAAAGCAACCGGAATCGTGCGCCGCATCGACGACCTGGGGCGCGTCGTTATTCCTAAGGAAATCCGGCGCACTTTTTTTTTT
>JAAZZJ010000367.1 GCA_014237695.1 Oscillospiraceae bacterium
CCACCCCAGGTCTGTCTATGAGCCGGTCATCAAAGAGTTCGAGGAGCGCACCGGGCTGTGGGTACAGGTGGAGACCGGCGGCACGGCGGAGCTTCTGGAGCGGCTGGAGGCGGAAAGGGATCGTCCGGTGTGCGACCTGCTCTTTGGCGGCGGGGCGGACAGCCTGACCGCCCGGAGAGAGCTGTTCTCACCCTACATAAGTCCCCAGGCGGAGTATTTGGACGCTGCGCTGTGCTGCGGAGACGGCAGCTGGTCCGCCTTCTCGGTAGTGCCGGTGGTACTGGTTTACAATCCGGTGCTGGTGCGGATAAATCCGCCGTCAGGCTGGGCAAGCCTGCTGGACCCGGTATGGCGGGGGCGCATCGCCTTTGCAAGTCCTCTGGTGTCCGGCGGAAGCTATACCGCCCTGGCAACCATGAAACAGGTCCTGCCGGACGAGGAAAATGTACTGGAGGCGTTTTACCGCAATCTGGACGGAAGAGTTCTGTCCGAGATCAGCGCGGTGGTGGACGAGGTGGCCGGAGCGGTTGCCGACGGCAGCTGCACAATCGGCGTGACCCTGGAATCCTCCGCTTTGGAGGCAGTGGAAGCGGGGCTGGATGTGGCCCTGCTCTATCCGGAGGAGGGGACCAGCGTGGTGGTGGACGGCATGGCCGTCATTGCCGGCTGCACCCACGAGGCGAACGCCCGAAGGTTCATTGATTTCGTCCTGGGGGAGGATGCTCAGCGGCACTTGGCGGAGAAGTGCTGGCGCAGGCCGGTACGCAGCGGGCTGAACCCGGAGGAGACAGAAATGACCATTCTGGACTACGATCTGGACAGGGCCGCGGCGGAGCGGGACGCCATTTTGCGGCAGTGGCGGGAACTGGAGGGACAGCAGTGAGGACGTGGGTGCGCCAATCCTTCCGGAACAGGATCTTTGTGACGGTTCTGCTGGCGATTCTGCTCCCGCTGCTGCTGTGCGGGGCGCTGATGATGCGCCTTTTGATTGTGCGCGGCGAGGAGAGCCTGGCCGGTGAGGCGGAGGAGCAGCTGTCCGCTCTCTCCGCCTCCCTGCGCGGCCTTCAGGAGGACTGCGGGGCGGTGATCGGCCAGCTTACGGACAGCACGGTCGTCCGCTCCGCCCTCCGGCGGGGCGGCGGGAACTCCAGGACGCTGTACCAGGTTCTGTCCCGGGCCGCTGCGCCCATGCGGGACGAGGTGCGTATGGAGGTATATGACCGGGACGGGCTGTGCTGCTATACCACCTCCGGACTTCCCGGCGGACCGCTGGAGGTGGACTGGGGCATCCTCCGGGCTGCCGGGGAGGCGGAGGGCACCGTCTTCCGGACTGCGGACGGCGGAGGACTGGCCGCCGCCCAGGCGGTACGCAACTACAGCGGTACTGTTCTCGGATATGTGGTGGCCGTAGTGGAACAGAGAGGCTTCGAAAGCCTCTTCGGCGGACAGTATACGGCTGCCAGCGAGGTGCTGCTGCTGATCCAGAAGATCCTTCTGGAGGACCCCTTCCCGCTGCCCAAGCCCTTCTCGAACGTGCCGCAGCGCGTGAACGTGCAGTGGGACGCGTACAAG
>JAAZZJ010000368.1 GCA_014237695.1 Oscillospiraceae bacterium
GCCGGTTCCTGTGGGCACCGGGCCCTACCGGCTGGTAAACGACGGCGGCGGCGCTTATCTCCAGGCCCGGGAGGACTGGTGGCAGCAGAAGAGCCTCCCGGCGGAAACCATCCCGCTGGTGGACGCCAAGGACCGGGATACCGCGCTGTATCTCTTCTCCGCCCGGCGCGTCGAGCTGCTTCCGGTGGACCCCACCGAGGACCCCTCCCTGGTTACGGGCAAAGCCCAGAGTACCAGCCAGCCCACCAGCGTGCTGCAATTTATCGGGTTCAATACCGCGGAGGGGCGGCTCTTCTCCAGCGCCGCCCTGCGCGCGGCGTTCAGCCGGGGCATCGACCGGGAGACGCTGGTCCATGCCCAGCTGGTCCAGCTGGCGCTGGCGGCGCAGTTTCCGGTCTCCCCCCTGTCTCCCCTCTATCCGGACTCGTTGGAGACGGCCTACAGTGAGGAGGCGGTTCTGGAAGCGCTGAAGGAGGCCGGGCAGGACACCGGAGAGGAACGGGAGCTGACGCTGCTGGTCAGTGCGGGGGACGCCTTCCGGGCCGCCAGCGCCCGGTTCATCGCGGACCACCTCTCCCTGCTGGACTGGAAAATCAGGGTGACGGCGCTGCCCTGGGAGGAGTACCTGGCGGCGCTGGAGGCCGGAGAGTTTGACCTGTACTTCGGGGAGGTGCGCCTGACCGCCGACTGGGATCTCACCGATCTGGTGGGCACGGGGGGCGCACTGAATTACGGCGGCTATACCAGTGAGGCCACCGACGGGCTTCTCCTGGAATTTGCGGGGGCGGAAAACCGGACCTTTTCCGCCCAGCGGCTGCTGTCCAATCTGCAGGCCAATACGCCCATTGCGCCGGTCTGCTTCAAGAATTACGCCGTTCTCACCCATCCCGGCGTGGTGGAAGGACTGTCGCCGGCTCCCGCCTATCTCTTCCGGGGAATGGAGGGATGGACCATCCATCTGCGGGAGGACCGGCAGGGAGAGCCGGAGGAAAGTCAAGAAGAGCCGCGTGAGGATGCCTAATAAGGGCACCCTCACGCGGCTCTTTTAATGAGTGAGCGTATTATGGGGCGGTGGTGGGTTCGCCGAGGGTAATGGAGACAAATTCCCCGTCCTCAAATTCCACCAGGAAAGGACGGACCTCCTCACCGCCGCCGGCAGTCTTGATGGATACGGTGGACTTGACCGTCACCTTATTCTCCTCCATGGTGTAGTCCCAGCCGCTTTTGGCATGGAACGACGCAAGCTCGGGGAACTCCAGCCGGGCTTTCACGGCAGTCAGGGCAAGGGCGAGATACTGGTCCCGTTCGTCTGAACCCAGATAGAAATCCGTGGCCTGGGCCACCACCTGCCCGCCGCGGTAGACGGCGTTCTCCCGGAAGTCAATGGAGTCCACCGCCTTGGTTTTGTCGTTGATCTGGACAATGATGGCGTCCTTTGTGTCCGAGTACAGGGAAGTCTCCGCATCGTTGAGAACATAGACGGAGCTGGTACCGTTGGAGGAGCGCTTTTTGGCGTCGGTGATCTTGAAGATGCCGCACTGCTCGAAGACAGCCGTCACAGCCTCTTCCTGCTTGCCGCTCAGTTCCATGACCGTTCCCAGAGGCGTCTCGTTGACCTGTTTGCCGAACGGAAGGTCGAAGGGCGGGTCCACAGGAAAATGGAACACGAAAACGCTGACCGCTCCCGCTGCCAGAATCAGCAGCGGCACGACCACCGCGAGAATGACGGGCAGGGGACTCTTTCCCTTCTGCTCTGCCGCGCAGTGGGGACACAGCTTTGCCTTTTGGGGGATCTCCGCCTGACAGGAGGGGCAGACCTTCATCTTGACGGCCTTCTCCTTCTTGGGTTTCTTTTCCTTCTGGGGCTTCTTTTCTTCTTTGGCTTTTTCGCTCATGGTTATTCCTCTTTTCTTCACGGGATTTCCGCCGCCGGCCGGCGGCGGCCGGAGGAAATGCCTCTGCTCCCTATTATATCAGCTTTCTGCCTTCTGTGCAAGCAGGAATACGGAGGGATCCCGTCTGTCTCGCCGGCATGGGACCGGTCCCCCGGAAATTGCGGCAGACGGCAAGGCGCTGCATATTTTTCTCTCTCCCGGGAAACAATGGAAATATCTTGCGGATAAGAGAGGAGTGGCTCCCCTTGGTAAAAGGTATTTCCCGCCGGGTCATTGTGGTGGATTCCCCCGACCCGAAACTGTTTGAACAGGCCATATTTATTGTAAAGAACGATGTCTTCTCCCAGGAGGGCGTCACGTCCCAGCAGGTTTTGGGAGAGGCGTGCCGGATCGCCCGCAGCTGTGCCGCTGCCCAGACCGTGAAAACCCCCGCCTGGCGGCGCGTCCCCTTCTGGTGCTGGATCGCCGGGGCGGCGGTGGCCGCCGCAGCGCTGACGGCCTGGCTGCTGTAGCGCGGACACCCTGGCACCCGGCAGATATAGTCGAAGCAGTTGAAAATCGGTAAAGTTCGGCGGTGAAAACAGGGCATGGA
>JAAZZJ010000369.1:0-271 GCA_014237695.1 Oscillospiraceae bacterium
GACGCGGTCAAGTCCCTGTATGAGCTGGGTCTCACCCGTGGAAAACCCTCCGGAAGCGAATTTGACCCCGACGGCTCCCTGACAGGGGGCGAGATCGTGACCATGGCCGCCCGGCTGCGCAGTCTCTACGAGACGGGGGACAGCGAGGCGGGGCCTGCCGCCTATGCCGGCGCGGGTTCCTGGTACCTGCCTTACGCGGCGTATCTTCAGAGCTTCGGCGCTTTTGGTACGGAGATGGAGGGGGCCTATGACCGCCCGGTTACCCGGGCAG
>JAAZZJ010000369.1:281-2487 GCA_014237695.1 Oscillospiraceae bacterium
TGGGGAATTGTTCAGCCCTGTAAACCGGGATACCGTGCTGGCAGGCCGCTCCAGCGGGCAGTATCTCCAGGATGTTGGGGAGGATACCCCCTATTGGGAGGACATTCTTCGGCTGTACGACTGGGGAATCGCCGGAGGCGCGGAGGGGACCGGTTCCTTCCAGCCGGAGGAGCCCATTTCCCGCTGCCAGGCGGCGGCTATGGTTGTCCGGCTGGCCTGTGCGGAGCAGCGTCTGACGCTAAACTGGGAGATTCTCCCCGCCTACAGCCGGAAGGGAACCACTATGGCGGACCTGGTGTTCAGCGACGGCACCTTTTATGAGGACCCTGCGCCGGACGAGAGGGAGAAGATCGACGCTGACGTGCGCTGTATGCTCTCCCGGGGAGAGCGGACCATCCGCCTGCAGTATCCGGCCAAGACTGTGAACAAGGCGTTTGCGGACAACCTGACCCAGGCGTTCCTGAACGCGGTGCGCAACTACGTGGAGCAGACCTACAACTACGTTCAGGTGTCCTATTCCACCAATGCCGGGTATGTCCACATGACCTTTGCCAGCAGTCTCTATCCGGAGAGTCAGGTGGACGGCTACCGGGAGGCCACCATGGACTACGCCCTGGCGGTACATGACAGCCTGTGGGAGTCGGGGGCGCTGACGGCGGATATGACGGACTACGACAAGGCTCGGGTATATTTTGAGTGGATCTGCGGCTACTGCCGGTATGACCACACCAGTGCCGGCATGAGCCATACGGGCTGGAGGGTGTTTGCGGAGAAGATCGCGGTCTGCGATGGCTACACGGCGGCTTACAATCTGCTGCTGAAGCTGGAGGGAATCGACTGCGGGTCCTACTCCACTGAGGATCACATCTGGACGGTGGCGGATCTGGACGGGCAGATTTATCATATTGATACAACCTGGGGCGATCAGGTGTCCGGCGTGGAATACCGCTACTTCGCCATGACGGAGGCGGACGCTTTAGCACGGTTTGAATAAGCGGGAGCGGTCCCGGCATGGGGAGGCCCCGTAAGAACGGAGAGGAAACGGATTTGGATATTATCGTATTGGCCGGCGGCCTGTCCCCGGAGCGCCAGGTGTCTCTGGTGTCCGGGCAGGGAATCTGCCGCGCATTGCGGAGTCTGGGCCACCGGGCGGTTCTGGTGGATATGTTCCTGGGATTGGAATCCTGGGAGGGCGCGTGGAAGGATATCTTTGACGCTCCGGACGGCCTTTGTACCCAGGAGGAGATTACGGCCCAGGCTCCCGACCTGCCGGCGGTCCGCGCATCCCGGCAGGACCGGTCTCCCAGCCTTTTCGGCCCCGGCGTGCTGGAGGTCTGCCGCCATGCGGACGCAGTGTTCCTGGGGCTCCATGGCGAGTGCGGCGAGGACGGGCGCGTCCAGGCGGCTTTCGACCTGCTGGGGATCCCCTATACCGGTTCCGGACATCTGGGTTCCGGCATGGCTATGAACAAGGCCGTCACCAAGCAGGTGATGGAACGCGCGGGCATTCCCACGCTCCCCTGGCGGGAGCTGACCTATACGGCGGAGGACATTCCGCGTCTGACAAAGGAGCTGCCTCTGCCCGCAGCGGTGAAGGCCATCAACGGCGGGTCCTCTCTGGGCCTGGCCCTGCCGGATACCCGGGAGGAGCTGGAACTGGCACTGCGGGAGATGCTGGACTACGGCGGCCATGTGATTGTGGAGCGGAAGATTCGGGGACGGGACCTTACAGTAGGCGTTCTGGGGGAGGAGTATCTCCCGGCGGTGGAGATGATTTCCCAGAACGGAAGCTACTTCGACTACGCCGCAAAATACCAGTCCGGTCAGAGCCTGGAGATATGCCCCGCCCCCATCACTCCCGACCAGCAGAAGACCATTGGTGAGCTGGCCTTGAAGCTCCACCGTGCCCTGGGCCTGCGGGCCTACTCCCGGACAGATTTCCTTTTGGACGAGGAGGGCCGGGCCTGGTGCCTGGAGATTAACACCCTCCCCGGCATGACTCCCGGCAGCCTGCTTCCCAAGGAGGCTGCGGCCATCGGTCTGAGCTACCCGGAGTTGTGCCAGAGGATTCTGGACCTGTCCCTGTCCTGAAAAAGTTCCGCCGGCGTACTGTCCGGCGGATCTTTTTTGTACAGATTGCGTCTTTACCGATATATAGCCAGCATACTTGAACGTCGGTAAAGACCGCCTGCGCTCCCCGCCTGGT
>JAAZZJ010000370.1 GCA_014237695.1 Oscillospiraceae bacterium
CCGGGGATCATCCGGTCCACCTGGACCACCGGTATGTCCCGGTGGGCGGTGAGTTCCTGAAATTCCTCCGCCGTCAGATTTTCCGGCACATAGATCAGCCCGTCCGCTCCCGCGTTCATCAGGTAGCTGAGATAGTCCCGCTCCAGCCCGTGATCGGCATAGTAGCAGGAGATCATGGAGTGATAACCTCGCTCCCGCAGGACCCGGTCGGAGGCCATAAACACGCTGCTGAAAAAAGGCGCCGCCAGGGAGGGGAGCAAAATACCGACAGAGTGGCTGCGCCGGGTCTTGAGACTGCGGGCGATGGGATTGACCCGGTAGTCCAGCCGGGCGATGGCGGAGCGGATGGACGCGATGTTCTCTTTCCGGACGGAGCCGCCGTTGATATATTTGGATACGGTGGACGGGGATACGCCCGCCAGACGGGCCACATCTTTGATGGTTGTCATGGAGGGGTCTCCTTCCAATTAAAAACGAATCGTTTCGTAAATGCGCCGGATTTTCCTTTGCTGATTCTATCATATAGAAAAAAATTTGTGATGTCAATACAAAAATTTCGAAAAAAGTCTTGTTTTTTGTGGAGAAATTGATTATAGTAAAGGATGAAAAGTTTTTTGCGCCCTGAAATACGAAACGTTTCGTGTTTGGCGCCGCCTGCTGCGTACCGGCGGGAGCTGGACCTGCCCGGGCACATTTTTACACCCATCCAGCCCAGCGGTACCATTCGGGGCCGCCTGCGGCCTGCGGTCTGTCAGGAGCTGGGTGTCAATCCGGCGGTTTTTGTGGCGGTGGGCAGTCACGATACCGCTTCCTCCGTGGCGGCCATCCCCGGACGGGGGAGCTTCGCCTTCTGCTCCTCCGGTACCTTCTCTCTGGTGGGCGTGGAGACGGACCGGCCCTATCTGGGCGTGCAGGCGGCCGGGGAGGGTTTTTCCAACGAGGGCACCGTCCAAGGCGGCTTCCGGCCTTTGAAGAACATTGTCGGGCTGTGGATTGTACAGGAGTGCCGCCGGGAATGGCAGCGGGCGGGACTCCGCCTGACTTGGGACGAGATCGTCAGCGAGGCCCGAAAGGCCCCGCCCCTGCGTTCCGTCATTGACACCGGCAGTCCGGAGTTCTACGCCGGCGGCGGCATGGCTGAGAAGATCCGGGACTTCTGCCGCCGCACCGGTCAGACCGTGCCGGAGACGGTGGGCGAGACGGCCCGGTGCGCCTATGAGTCCCTGGCCCTCCAGTACCGCGCGGCGGTGGAGGGACTGGAGAAGATCAAGGGCGGCAGGATCGACACCATGAACATCGTGGGCGGCGGCATCAACAACCGCCTCCTCAATCAGATGGCCGCCGATGCCGCCGGCCGCCCGGTAGTTACCGGCCCTGTGGAGGGCTCGGCCATGGGCAACCTGCTCACACAGGCCATGGCGCTGGGAGAAATTGCCGGTTTGGCCGAGCTGCGGGAGGCCGTCCGGGCCTCAGTGGAGGTGGAGACCTGGGAGCCCCGCTCCGCCGGGGAGTGGGAGGATGCCTATGAGAAGCTGCGTACATTTCAAAAATAAAGGAGAGGATTTCCGTGAGCGTAGACATGACCAAGTGGCGGGAAATGGCAAAGCGGCATGTCCATGACCGGCCCGCCGGGACGGGCCGTCTGGCCGGGAAGATTACCGTCGTCACCGGCGGAGCCCAGGGCTTCGGCAAGGGCATCGCCCAAGAGCTGCACCGGGAGGGAGCTGCGGTCATCATCGCCGATAGGAACCTGCCTCTGGCGGAGAGCGTGGCGGCGGAGATGGGCGGCAATACCGCCGCCATCGCCGTGGATGTCTCCGATGAGGAGAGCGTGGCGAACCTGACGGCCCGGACGGTGGAACAATTCGGCGGGCTGGACCTGATGGTGGCCAACGCGGGGGTGGTCCGCTCCGGACCGCTGGCCTCCTTCGAAAAGAAAGAATTTGATTTTGTGACCTCCGTCAACTACACCGGCCTGTTCCTGTGCTGCAAGTATGCCGCCATCATCATGGAGGCCCAGCACGAGGGCGGACCGGCGGCCATGTTCGACATTGTGGCCATATCCTCCAAGTCCGGGCTGGAGGGGTCCAACAAAAATTTCGCCTATGCCGGCAGCAAATTCGGCGGCATAGGGCTGATCCAGAGCTTTGCCCTGGAGCTGTGCGCCAAGAACATCAAGGTAAACGCTGTCTGCCCGGGCAACTACCTGGACGGTCCCCTGTGGAGTGACCCGGAGCGGGGGCTGTTTGTCCAGTACCTCCAGGCCGGGAAGGTTCCCGGGGCGAAGACTGTGGAGGACGTCCGGCGGTTCTACGAGGCCAAGGTACCCATGAACAGGGGCTGCCTGCCCCTGGACGTGGCCCGGGCGGCGCTCTTTCTAGCGAGCGAAGAGGCGAGCTACATGACCGGCGTCAACCTCATGGTCGATGGCGGCTGGATGGCGGGTTAGGTTTTTCTTTCGGCACCAGCCCGCTCCCCCACCCG
>JAAZZJ010000036.1:0-5340 GCA_014237695.1 Oscillospiraceae bacterium
TTCTCATAGTGTTCCCGTTGGCAGTATCCACGTACAGCCAGAAGATGACGGCCAGCAAAAGGCTCAGCACCACATAGAGGATCTTATTGGCTTTTTCACTCATCCGCTTTTCCACCGTCCTTCTTATCCTTGCCCAGCAGGCCCAACAGACCCTTGCGCTTTTTCCCGTTCTGGGCCTCGTCCTCGTCCGGCTGAGGAAGCAGCTCGTTTCGCAGCAGCTGCTCCAGAGTCTCCGTCATAAGGTGCCGCTTGAGCATCCCGCCTACAGCCACGGAGATGGACCCGGTTTCTTCGCTGACCAGGACCACCACCGCGTCGGAGTTCTCGCTCATTCCGATGCCTGCCCGGTGGCGCATCCCCAAGTCCCGGCTCAGATTCACGTTCCGGCTGAGGGGAAGCATACAGCCAGCACCCAGCACCCGGCCCTCCCGGATAATCACCGCGCCGTCGTGCATGGGCGCCTTGACGAAGAAGATGTTCTTCAAAAGCTCCGAGGACACCTCTGCGTCCAGCTTGGTGCCGCTGCGGAGGATCTCGTCCGTCTGGTTCTTCCGCTCGAAGACGATCAGCGCGCCGGTCCGGGACTTGCTCATGTCGCCGCAGGCGGACACGGTCTGCCCGATGGCATCCTCAATCGTCTCCCTGTCCACCTGGGGCTTGGAAAAGATCTGGAGAAATGGCAGCTGGCTGCTGCCCACCTGCTCCAGCACCCGGCGGATCTCCGGCTGGAAGAGGATAATCAGCGCCAGAACGCCCCACTCTACCACGTGGGTCAGGGCGAAATTCAAAGCTGGCAGACGGTCCGTGGACAGCCACAGCGCCGCGATCACCACCAGCACGCCCTTGAGCAGACGGGAGGAATTGGTTTTCCGCACCAGCAGCAGCAGCCGGTAAATCAGATAGGCGACCACCAGGATGTCCACCACATCCAGCAGCCGCAGGGAAAAGACGAAGTTATTGAGCTTGTGAGCCAAACCTGTCAGCACTTCCATGACATCCATGGCGCCCCCTCCATTGAAAAAGAATTCTATAAGTAGCTTACATTTTACTCTAAAGCCGGGAAAAATGCAACAAATTCTCGCCCGGTTTTTTCCTGAAAATACTATCGAATTCTGTCTGAGGTCACTTTTTCATGGAGAATCCGCTGGAAATATTGTGAAACCGTTTCAAAAGCGCAAACATTTTCTGCGGAATATTCACAAAAAGTTTATAAGGAGGCGCGCACAGCGCACCTCCTTCAATAGGTTCTTCTACCATTTTTTCATCATCCGGAGTACGGTCTCCGCTTCCTCCGGCGTATTGAATGCCGAGGCGGAGAAGCGCAGCGTACCGGTCTCCTCCGTTCCAACGGTCCGGTGGGCCAGCGGCGCGCAGTGAAGCCCGGCACGCACAGCCACCTCCTGTTCCGCCAGACGGCCGGCCAGGGTCTCCGGCGGCGTACGGAGGGGCAGGATACTCAGCACCGAACTCTCCCCCTGGGGATCGCTGAACACCCGGAAGTCTTCCCGGTCCCTCAGGCCCTCCGACAGAGCGCGGATCACCTCGCTCTCCTTGTGCCGGATCTTCTCCAGCCCGGTGCTGCGGACAAACAGGATTCCCTCCAGAAGACCTGCCGCGCCATGGACGTTCTGCGTCCCCGCCTCCAGGCGGTCCGGAAGAAAATCCGGCATCTCCTGCTGCCGGGAAAGGCTGCCGGTGCCGCCGGTCATCAGGGGCGCCGGGATAAATCCGTCTCCGCACAGCAGCAGCCCCGTGCCCTGAGGGCCATAGAGCCCCTTGTGACCGGGCATGGCAATGTAGGCCGCCCCCCAGCTCTTTACACTCACCGGATGGATGCCGGCGGACTGAGAGGCGTCTACAATCAGGGGGACGCCCTTTTCCCGGCAGATTCCGGCGATGCCGTCCATAGGCAGGGTATAGCCGAAAACATTGGATGTATGGGTGCAGATCACTGCTTTCACCTGACCGTCCACCGCCCGGCGAAAACCCTCCGCCATCTGCTCCCGGTTGAAAAGCCCGGCGTTTACAATCCGGCAGGATACGCCGCCAATGGCAAGGAGGGTTCTTGTAACGGCGTTATGCTCATAGCCGGAAATGACCACCGTATCCCCGGGTGACACAAGGCTGCGGATAGCGGTATTCAGCCCATGGGTGGCACTGGTGGTCAGAATGACATTGTCCGGCTGGGACACGTCAAAAAGCTCCGCTGCCTCCGTCCGGCAGCGCAGCATCAGGTCCGCCGCCAGACGGGCGGCAGAGTGGTCTCCCCGTCCGGGGGTAGTCATGGTGCTTATTGCGCCGGCCACCGCCGCCGGAACGGAGTCCGGTTTTTGCAGCGTGGTGGCCGCGCTGTCAAAATAGATCATCGCGCTTCCTCCTGGCAAATAGCAGGAGGGCCGGATCCCGCCTCCGGTGAGACGGTGCAGAGGTCCGGCCCTCCCTACATGTTATATCGTAATTTCGCTGAACGATCCATCGCTGCCCGTGTAAAATACGCGCATGGGCATAAGCCCATCCTCGCGAAGGCGGCGCAGTGCGGCGGGCAGACTGCCCTCACCAACACGGACCGCGTAGCTGCACCCTCTGTCAGTCAGCCCCATAGGGGGACGGAAGAAGCGGGCGGTGATGCCCGCACGTTCCAGGGTCCGGCTCATACGCTGGGCGTGCGTGATGGAGCGGCTCAGCAGCAGATAGTACGGCATGATACCGCCTCCCGTCATCAATATATGCGGGCAGGCATCTCCGGGTGCCTTCCCGTCTCCTGCTGCAAAGACCATAGGAAACGAAAGCATCCCCCTCCCGGTCCGGACAGCCAATCCATGACTGTGCAAACCGGGAAGGGGATGCTTTGTACCGGATGAGTCAGCCTCATCTTCTCCAGAGGCTGCAGGCGGTCAATTCTAAGAACCTGTATTCACAACCGCTGCACGCCGTCTGGCCAGTCTTTTCCCGCCATACTGCGTCGGTTTTCCTTGTCTGGCAAGAAAAAATCCCCGTCCATCCGGCATCCCTGATTATGAACACAGGTTCTTAACAATCAGTGCAGACGCGTGGGCGGACATCCCGGAGCCGTCGCCGGTAAACCCCAGGCCCTCCTCGGTGGTGGCCTTGACGCTGACCGCGTCCACAGGCAGATCCAAGTCGGCGGCAATATTCCGGCGCATCTGTTCAAGATACGGAGCGATCTTCGGCCGCTGAGCAACCAGGGTCATATCAACGTTGCCGACAGAAAAGCCATTCCGGTCAAGAACGGCCTTTACCTCCCGCAGCAGGGCACGGCTGTCAGCTCCTTTATACCGCTCGTCACTGTCCGGGAACAGATCTCCGACATCCCCCAGCGCCGCCGCTCCCAGCAGGGCGTCCATCAAAGCATGGAGCAGTACATCCGCATCAGAATGGCCCAGCAGCCCCTTTTCCCAGGGAACCGTCACCCCGCCCAGAACCAGCGCCCGGCCTTCCGTCAGCCGATGGACATCGTAGCCATGGCCAATCCGGGGGATATTCATGGCTGCACCTCCCGCTGCTGCAAAATTCCAGCGGCCAGGAGCAAATCCTCAGGCGTTGTAATCTTTATATTCTCATAGGAACCGTCTGTTAAGTAAATTGCCTTGCCAATCCGTTCCACAGCGGAACAGTCGTCGGTAATGGCCTCGCCGGCAGTCCGGGCGCTCTCCAGCGCCGCACGGAACAGAGCCGCATCAAACACCTGGGGCGTCTGTACCGCCCGCAGACATTCCCGGTCGGGGGTACTCTCCACCCGGCCATCCCGGACAATCTTGATCGTATCCTTCACCGGAACAGCGGGCGCAGCGGCATTGGTGCGGTGGGCCAGGGCGATGGTGCGGTCAATAAGTTCCGGCGAGGCCAACGGACGCGCTCCATCGTGGACCGCCAGAAAAGCCGCGTCCTCCCGGCACTCCAGAGAGGCCAGGTACACAGATTCCAGCCGTGTATCCCCACCCCGTACGATCTTCGCCGGCTTGGTGATTCCGTAGATCCTGCACAGGTCGCCGAAGGCCAGCAGGTCCTCCTCCCGGGCAGCCACCACGATCTCATCCGCCAGCTCCGAGGCGTTCAGAGCCATCAGCGTATGGGCCAGCACGGGAATGCCGTTCAAAGGCTGCATCAGCTTATTTTCTCCGCCCATACGGCTGGAGGAGCCAGCCGCCGCTACAATCACACTGCACAGCGGATGCTCCGCCCGGTGTTTTCTGTGAAACAATTTGGAAAAAAGACCCATTTTATCCCTTCGCGCCTCCCGCAACCGCTGAATTGACCTGCCGCTCCACTTCGCTGTACTCCCCGCCGGTGGACAGCGCCATCTCCGAAATCAGAATCTGCTTGGCCGTCCGGAGCATCTTCCTCTCCCCTGTAGACAGCCCACGCTCATTCTCCCGGTGGAGCAGCCCCTTCATTACCCTGGCCACCTCGTAGAGGTCGCCGCTTTTCAACCGCTGCATGTTCTCCCGGTAGCGCTGGTTCCAGCTGCCGGTGAATCGCTCCACCTCCAGGCCGGAAAGATCCTTGAACAGCTGCTGGATCCGCTTGAGATCCCAGATGCCCCGCAGCCCAAAGGTCTCTCCGGAAGCAGTGGGAATCTTCAGCGTCAAACCGCCCACAGGCATCCGAAACACATAATAATCCTGCGCAGCACCCGCCACGGTTTCCGTTACGATCTCGTCAATCACGCCAGCCCCGTGCATCGGATGGGCAACCTTGTCCCCTACGCGAAACATATTCCCGCCGCCTCCTTTTCATGCAGTCTTACAACAATTTCCCTCGTATACTATACACTATCATTTAGTTTACACCTGTTTTTGGAAAATTACAAGGGATAAATTGGTATTTTCGGGAAATATGCCCGCTTTTTACACCTCCACCGCCTGTCCGGCGCAGAAAAAATAGAGTATTCTGTGTTTCACCGGCAGCTCCAGGATCCTCTCCAGAGCAGCGCTGTAGGCCTCCAGCTGAGGGCGGTAATGGGCAATCTTCTCCGGCAGGGTATCCTCCGTAACATAATCCGTCTTGAAATCCACCACCGTCACGCCGCCGTCCCTCACGGCGAACAGATCCACCACACCCTGAAGCAGCACCTCCTCCCCGCCGTCCAGCTCGGGAAAATACTTCTCCCCCGGCATCAGCAGACTGAACCGGAACTCCCGCTCCACCCGGTCCGCCTTTCGCAGCTCCGATGCCAGCGGCGAGGCCAGGAAGCGGCGGACCGCCGCCTGATCGACCGCTTCCGCCTGCTCCCGGGTCAGGAACCGGCGGGCGGCCAGATCCTCCACCACAGCCCCAACGTCCGTATCCTCCTTCAAAGGCAGATGCTGCATCACCAGA
>JAAZZJ010000036.1:5350-12787 GCA_014237695.1 Oscillospiraceae bacterium
CGCGCCGGTAAGAGGACGCCGTCCGGAGAGGAACCGGGGCGCGGAAAAGTCCCGGCGGACGTAAGGCTGGATGGTCTCCTGGACGATTTCCCGATCCTTCTCCCTGCCCTTGAGCTGAGTAGCGGTGATTTTGGTGGGGGCAGTACAGGCGGCAGCATAGGGATAGACAAAATCCAAAGCCTCCCGGTTCACCGGCAGAGCCGGAGCATCCGCGGCGGAGTTCCCGCCGGCTTCCGTCCCGGCCGGCAGGCAGATGCCGGGCGTATCCTTGTGGAGGAACACCTGCCAGAGTGCGTCCTCTGTGAGGGAAAAATCTTCCGCCTCCTGTCCGGCCAGATCCCGCAGGGGCGCGGCCTCCTGCCGGCGCAGCAGGGGCAGCAGAATCCACTCCGCCATGGACCTCCCGCCGTCCACAGTTTCCGCAGGCACCGGCAGGGCCGACAGCGCCCCCAGCTCCTTCATCCGCCGCCCGGCGGCGGGCATGGAGGCGGTGAGAATCAGCTTCTCCTTGGCCCGGGTCATACCCACGTACAGCACCCGCATCTCCTCGGACCGGGACTCCCGGCTCACGAGGCCGGATACCGCCTCCCGGGCAATGGTGGGATAGCGAATGCGGCGGTCCAGGTCAATGTACAGCGGCCCCAGCCCCAGGCGGGGATGGACCAGCACCGGGGTCTGCAGGTCAGCCCGGTTGAACCGTTTCCCCAGGTCTGTCAGAAGGACAATGGGAAATTCCAGACCCTTGGATTTGTGGATGCTCATGATCTGCACGCCGCCGGAGGACGCGCCGGAGGCGGTAACAGGCTGCTCCCCGCTCTCCAGCAGGCGGCGGAGATGGGTTACGAAAGCAAACAGTCCCTTGTATCCCGCGCTCTCAAAACTTTTGGCGTGTTCGTAGAGAGCAACCAGGTTCTCCCGGCGCCTCCCGCCGCCGGACATGGCGCCAAACACCCCCAGAACATTCCACTGGTTATATATCCGCCAGATCAGCCGGTGGACGCTCATATCCCGTGCCAGGCTCCGCAGGTCCGCCAGCCGGGTAAGAAATTCCTCGCAGTCCTCCTCTCCAAAGGCGGCCAGGGCCTCGTAGAAATCACCCTCCGGGTGCCTGCCCCGGATCAGAGCCAGCCGGTCCGGAGAAAAACCCACCAAAGGTGAACGCAGTACGGCGATGAGAGGCACGTCCTGCCGGGGGTTATCCAGAATTTCCAGCAGGGAACACATCACCGCCACCTCCATGGCGGAGAAGAAATCCTCGTTCTCCTGGGTGGCGCAGGGGATGCCTCGTTCCGTCAGCGCCCTGGCATAGTGGCGCAGCCGGGGACCCGGAGAGCGCATAAGAATCACGATATCCTCCGCCCGGCAGGGACGCAGTTCCCCGGAGTCCTCATCCGTCACAGGAAATCCCTCCGACAGCAGGGCGGCGATCCGGTCCGCCGCCATCTGTGCCTCCAGCAGCGCGGCGGGAACCTTCTCCGCCTCTCCGTCATCCTGGGGCGGCAGGAGCAGATGGAACTCCGTCAGACAGTCCTCCCGGGGCGGCAGATAGGCCGCGCCGAAGTACAACCGCTCCGCCTCACCGTACTCCACCTCCCCCATCTCCCGGCTCATGATGGCGGAGAATACAAAGTTGGCAGCGTCCAGCACCTCCTTCCGGGAGCGGAAGTTCTGGCTGAGGAGGATTCTGCGCGGCTCCCCCTCCTCCGCCTCCGCCGCGTCTGGATACCGGCGGTACTGCTCCAGAAAGATGGTGGGGTCCGCCAGGCGGAAACGGTAGATGGACTGTTTTACATCGCCTACGGTGAAAAGGCTGCGTCCGCCGCGGGCAAGAGCGTCAAAGATGCAGTTCTGCACCTGATTGGTATCCTGGTATTCATCCACCATCACCTCCAGGTAACGCTCAGACATCACCGCCGCCAGGGGCGTGGGCCGCCCCTCCTCCCCCAGCAGCAGGCGCACAGCGTAGTGTTCCTGGTCGGAGAAATCCGTTACGTTCCGCCGCAGCTTCTCCTGCTGGTAAGCCGCCGAGAAATCAACACACAACGCCAGCAGCGCCTCCATGGCGGGGGCGGAGCGGCGCAGGTCCTCCCCTGTCTCCGCTCCCGTGGTCTCCAGGATGGCGCAGAAAGCCGCCGATTCCTTTTTGCAGCGGTTCCAGAGGGTCTGCATTTTCTCCTTCAATGCCGGGTCCTCGCATTTTCGGGCCGGTGAGAGCCGGGGAAAATCCGGCAGACGGCCTGCCGCTGCGTCCCATCCCGTTTCCGCCGCCTCCGCCAAAGCCTCCAGCTGGGCGGTTCCGCTGGCAAAAGCAGGACCGTAGGCCTTCTCCAGCGCACCGTCGGATCGCAGCTCCTCCCCCGCCCTGGTCAGGAGATCCGCCCAGTGGCGGGCCTTGCGGGCCAGCCGGGCCAGCAGGGCCCGGCCAAATTCCGTCTCTCCGCCGTCCTCCGGCAGCGAGGCCCAGCTCTGCCTCTGCTCCTCCAGCCAGCGGTGAGGATAGGCGTGGCTCTGGACCTTGCTGTGCAGCTCCAGCACCAGCTCCTCCAGGCCACGGTCGTCCCGCCCAAAGCCAAAGCAGTCCGCCAGCTGGGTCTGTCCCGGCGTCATACCGGTATAGAAGCTCTCCAGCACGCGGGGCAGGACCCGCTGCCGCAGCAGCTCCGCTTCCCCCTCGTCCAGCACACGGAAGTCTGCTGTCAGTCCGCCCTGCTCCCCCAGATCCAGCAGGTGAACATTCTCACGCAGCAGAGCGGTACAGAAGGAATCAATGGTCTTGATGTCCGTCTGGTACACCAGCAGCAGCTGCCGCTGGAGATGGCGGTCCCCCGGGTCCTCCGCCATGCGGCGTCCCAGCTCCTGAGCAATGCGCTCCCGCAGCTCGGCGGCGGCGGCCCGGGTGTAGGTGATGATGAGAAAATCATCCAGATCTGCCTGCTCCTCCCCCAGCACCCGGCGGAACAGCCGCTCCACCAGTACCCGGGTCTTGCCGCTGCCCGCAGCGGCGGAAACCAGCACCCGTCCGCCCCGGTCCTCCACCACCGCCTGCTGGCTCTTTGTCAGTTGGATGCCCACGGCGTTTCCTCCCCTCCAATCAGCATGTCGATCCTGCCCCAGAACTCCTCCGGCTTCACCGGGCGCAGGGGCTTGCGCCGGTCTCCGCCCTCCCCGTCGGTGAAGTGGCAGGCGGAGGCAAATTCACAGTAGGTACACGCGTTGTCGCTCTCGCTGACATAGCAGGGGTCGGCATCGATCACGCCGCCCCGCAGCTCTCCGGCGATGGTCTCCAGCATTCCGTTCACCAGCTTTCCCAGTTTCCCCAGCTCCTCGGCGGTGGCCAGCCCTCCGGTGATTCCGCCGCCGCGGCCCAGGGCCAGCGGGAGAAAACGAGGTTCCTCCAGCGCGCCGTGTTCCATGGCCCGCAGCACCTCCGGCCGGCTGAGTACCAGCCCGCTGCGGCGCAGCTCCTTATCCAGGGCAGAGCGGAGGGATTCCGCAGCCACGGAGCGGGGCTTGCTGACCAGCACATCGCGGGCAGGCAGATACAGCACCCCCGCCGGGGCGATCTCCTGTCCGAACACCGCCCGGCCTTCTTTCTCCAGAGCGAAGAGGTAGATGAGCATCTGCAGGTTCAGCCCGTGGCAGACATCGCTGAGGTCGAAGGCCTTTTTCCCGGACTTGTAGTCCACCACCCGGAGATACAGCTTTCCCTCCGACAGCCAGCCGTCCACCCGGTCCACCCGGCCCGATACGGCGAGGGACGCGTCCCCGCTGTGTATGGTGATGGCGGGCATGGCCTCCCCCTCACCGAAGCCCAACTCGAAGGCCATGGGCACGAAATCGGAGTGGGCCAGCTCGTCGGCTACGTTGTCCACAATGGTTCCCACCGTCTTGCGCAGGCGGCGGAAGAGATATTTGAAGCGCTCGTCCCGCTTGTCAAAGTCCGGCAGGACCTCCGCTATATACCGGTCCACCGCCTCTCCTGTGATCCGGGCCAGCTCCCCTGGCTCCAGTCTGGCGAAGCCTCCCCGGTCCATAGCCCGTCGGGTCACCTGCTCCAAAACAAAGTGCAGGAAAGCCCCCACCTGAGAGGCGTCAAATCCCGCCGGAGCCCGCTCCCGGGCCCGCAGGCCATACTCCATGAAGTAGGCGAAATGGCAGGAGCTGATTTTGTCCAGACGGCTGGCGGACATGCGGCAGCTTCGCCCATAGAGAACATCTACCGCATCCGGCGACAGCCGCCCTCGGGTCATCCCGGCGGCCCGCTCCATAGCGTCCAGGGACGCCCGGTACCGCTCGTCCCCGGCAAAGTAGCGCCACAACGCGCCGCCCCGCTCTCCCCCCGCCAGTTCCAGGGCGGGCAGGGGCGCGGTGAGACGGCAGTCTCCAGGAGAAAATCCGGCAGTTTCCTCCACCCCGGGCAGCAGCGCCCGAGCCCGCCCCACCACAAAGGAAGGGCGCAGAGGCGCGCCGGATAGTTCCGCCGCCGGCCAGCTGATCCACAGCCCCGATTTGGGCTGAGCCAGGGCAGCGTATAGGTTTTGCAGCTCAATATGGAAGATATCCATGCCGCTGGGGGCCAGCTCGATGCCCATCTCCAGCAGGCGTTCCCTGTCCTCCCGGGTAAAGAGCCCCGTTCCCGTCTGGACAGCGGGCAGCACGTGGTCGTTTGCCCCCATAAGGAACAGCACCTTGATCCGGTGCCGGTCGTTGCGGGTAATCTGGCTGGCCTGGACCTGATCCAGGGAAACCGGGATGGTGCCCACATCGTACTGGGTCAGCACCAGCTTCAAAAGCCGGGCAAACTCCTCCCCATCCATAGGCATGTCCCCTAAAATATCCGCAAACTGGTCCATTACGCCGCACAGCAGCTCCCACAGCTGGCCGTACTCTCTGGCCCGCTGCAGCTCCCCCAGCGCTTCCATGGCGGCGGTGCGCTCCTCCAGCTGCCGGGCCAGGCCCAGCTCCTCCAGAAAGTCCCACAGCACCCGCAGCTTCTCCGACGCCCCCTCGTGGTCCTTCAGGCCACGGGCCAGACGGCCCAGAGGTCCGCTTACCCGGCGGCGAATGGCGTTGATCTCCGCCAGCGCCGCCTCCTGGGCGGGGGTGAAGGACTCGCGCCAGCCGTCCGGGTTGGCAGTCCAGTCCTCGTCCCGGATCCACATGGAGCCGTGAATATCCCAGGCGATGACGTAATTCTCCAGCCTGTCGCACTCCCCGTCGGTGATGCCGGAGAGTCCGGTCTTCAGCCACCGGAACATGTCCTCGTACTCATAGCCCCCCGTTACCGCGTCCAGCGCACCGGCCAGCAGGCTCAGCACCGGCTTCTCCAGCACGTCGCTGCGGCGGCTGAGGTAGACAGGTACGCCGTAGCGTTCGAAAACATTTTCGATGGTAGCGGCGTAATCGTCCAGGTTCCGGGCCGCCACGGCGATATCCCGAAAGCGGCACCGCCCGCTCCGCACCAGCTCAAGGATCTTTGCGGCCACATACTCCACCTCGGTGAACATACTCTCCGCTTTCACCAGCTCCACTCCGGAGCAGTCCCCCCGCCAGGGCCTGATGGGACCGAAAAAGCACTCTGCCAGATGCTCCAGGGCAGTTTCCGGTTCGGCGGCAGGCATGGTCTCCGTTTCGCAGGGAACTCCGCATCCGGCCGCCAGCCGCTCCAGCCGCTCCCGCGCCAGGAAGCTCTGCCGGAAAATCTCCCATCCGCTCCCGTCTCCCAGCAGCGTCACCGTCACTGATCGGGCTGTGCGCAGCAAAATCTCAATCAGCTTCAGCTCCTGGGCAGTAAAATAGGTGAAGCCGTCCAGATACACGTCCTTTCCAGCGGCGTATCCAGACTCCTCCAGATGGTCCAGAAGCTGCTCCATTCGGTCCCGGCGGTCCTCCCCGTCCCGGTGGAGACGGGAGAGATAGGCGGCATAGATCAGGGCCACATCCTGGGCTTTCTCCCCGCTCATGCCATCCAGCAGGGGCGCAGCCTCCCCCAGATCCTCCGGGCGCACCCGGCAGGCGGTGAGTTCACTGCACAGGGCCACCAGCTCCTGAAGAAAGGGCGCCCGCCGGGAGGGCCTGGCGTATACCGTCAGCTGGGAGGACGCCTCCCGCAGGGCCAGCTGCATGAGCAGCAGCTTCCCCCCCGCGTCCAGGGCTCCGTCCGCCAGATGGCCGGTGCGCTCCAGCACCCGGCTGGCCAGCTGCCGGAAGCTCAGCACCTCCGCGTACCGGGACGCAGCAGGGCCGCACACCTGGCACAGGTCCAGCTCTGAGCCGTGGGAGGCGTGTTCCGGCACCAGCAGCATCGCCTCCCGCCCATTGTCCCTGATCTCCTCCAGCACCCGGCGAGATTTTCCGGTGTTGGCCCGTCCCATCCAGATTCGCAGCATAATCAATCCTCCCCTGCGGTCATTTTTTCCAGTATAACAGATGTGGGTGGTGTTTTTCAACGGATTCTGAAAAAAGAAGCGGTGTCCCTCTTGCGGCGGACCGCTCTTTCATTGTATAATTAGGCGATATCTCCCTAAAATAGGACCATCTGGCCAAGAAAGGAGGGTCACGCTATGATAAAAAAACGGATTATCTCTCTGCTGCTGGCGATGCTGCTGGCGCTGTCCGCCGCCCCGGCGGCCCTGGCGGAGGAGGCCGGGGTCCGGGAAACGGACTTTTTCACCGAACAGCCACACAGCAGCCTCCGGTATGAGGAAATGTCATACGAGCATCTGGAGCTGGAACCATTCCTGGAGGAAACAAACGCCATCCGCGCCCTGCTGAAGGAACCGTCCAACGAGGAGGCTGTCCGGCGGCGGTACGGCGCTCTGTCGGACCGGATGGATCTGGCCGTCACCATGCTGACCCTGGCCATGATCCGCAGTTATCAGGATACCGGCGATCAGGCGCTGGCGGAGGAGGTAACCTATGCCACGCTGCTGTGTACGGATATGCAGGACGCGTATCTCCTTCTTCTCCAGGATGTACTGGTCTCCCCTTGCGGCGGCTTCCTCCGGGAGCAGTTCAGCGATGAGGAGGTTACCGCCTTTCTGGAGTACGAATCCCTGAGCGATACGGAGCGGGATCTGGTCAGCCGGGAGGCGGAGCTGACCAGCCAATACCTGAGTGCCTACGCCCGGATTTCCGTGGACTGCCAGGGCCGGACGTGGCGTCAGGAGGATATCAGCGCTGCCCTGCTCTCCGGGGAACTCAATGCGGAAGCCTACGCCAGCCTGCGCACCGCCCTGGCAGAGGCCAGGAATCAGGCGCTGGGAGAAATCTATCTGGAACTGGCGGAGCTGCGCCGGGAGCTGGCGCAGATTGCCGGGTACGAGGATTATGCCGCCTACTGCTACGAGGCCGTCCACTGGCGGGACTACGCCCCGGAGGACCTTCATGATTTCTATGGGGCGGTCAAATCGTACATTGTACCTCTGTACGAGGACC
>JAAZZJ010000371.1 GCA_014237695.1 Oscillospiraceae bacterium
GACTTTCGTGCCTGTTTTTTTCTGCAGCGACGTCAATATGACATTTTTCTGCGACCAAAATCGCCTCCCAAAGCTCACCAATATCAATATCGCTGGACAAAATTTGCTTCAGATTATCGGCGGCGGCCTTTTTCTCCGCGGTAGTGTCTGAGACGGTGCGGACAGGGAGCTTCTCCGCCCGGTCCTGCTTCGCGGCGCGCTCTGCTTTCTCCTGGCGGGCGGGCCGCTCCTGCTTGGGCGGGCGGGACGGGGCTTCCGGCTTGCAGGGCCTCGCCGGGGCGCTCTGGGGGCGGGGCTTGCCGCCCTTGGCCCGGTGGCGGCGGCGTCCGCCGGACGGGCGGTCCTCCTCCTCCGGTTCACCGGCAAGGACGGAGGCTACCGGGATGGGATTCTTTCCGGCGCCCGGCCGGCGGCTGAAGCGGGAGAACGGGTCCTCCTCGGTCTCCTGGCGCTGGAGCCTGGCAGGGCGCTCCTTGGGAATCTCGATGCCGTCCCGGCTGCCCTTCCCGTTGCGCAGGACCCGAATCTCCGCCGCCTTGTACCGCTTGGGCGCTTCCGGCGCGCTGTCCAGACGGACCTGGACCTGCTCCTGGAGAAGGTCCACGCTGCTGATGTTGCCGATTCCGTCGGGTGTATCCACAAAGCTGTCGTTTTTCGGCATCCGGCTGGCGGCGTCCTCGTAGGCGGCCTGCTCATATTTGAGACAGCACATCAGCCGCCCGCAGGTGCCGGAGATCTTGGTGGGGTTCAGGCTCAGGCTCTGGGTCTTGGCCATCTTGATGGATACGGGGATAAACTCGTCCAGGAACTGACTGCAGCACAGGGACCTGCCGCAGATGCCCAGGCCGCCCAGCATCTTGGCCTCGTCCCGGACGCCGATCTGCCGCAGCTCGATCCTGGCCCGGAACACGCTGGCCAGGTCCTTCACCAGCTCGCGGAAGTCCACCCGTCCGTCGGCGGTGAAAAAGAAGATGATCTTGTTGCCCTCAAAGCTGCACTCCACGTTCACCAGCTTCATCTCAAGCCCGTGGGCGGCAATCTTCTTCTCGCAGATGCCGAAGGCTTCCTTTTCCCGCTTCCGGTTGTAGGCGGCGGATTTGTGGTCGTTTTCTGTGGCGATGCGCACCACAGGGCGCAGGGGGCGGACGACGCTCTGATCGGGGACCTCGTGGTTGCCTTCCACGCAGCGGGCGTACTCCATGCCCTGGGCGGTCTCGATCACCACGTAGGTGTTGGGCTCCACCTGGAGCCCGCGGGGATCAAAGTAGTAATTTTTGCTTCCGCCGCGGAAGCGGACGGAGATGACTTCTGCCATTGGTTTTTATTCCTTTCTTCTTTGCGGCGGATGCCGCAAGGCAAGTTGTTTCTTATTGATGGCCCGGGGCCTGCGCGGCCCCGGACGCCCTGCGCCTACTTTTGGCACACGCCAAAAGTAGGCAAAAGCGTGCTTAAACCTGCGGTTTAAGAATCCCTTGACGGGGGGCACCTGACGGTGCCATATCCCCTTTTACGGGGGTTTACGGACATTGGGATAAAATGAAGAGTTTCGGTGCCATGTGAACGACAGGTCCTTCTTCAGCCGCTCTGGTACTTGTAGAACTCCGGCTGCCGCCCTTTCAAAAGGGTACTCCCTGCAAGGGGCACTTGGTCTAACGGAACATCCTGCAAATCCGGACCAGTGCGGGTGCCAGTCTACATCTTCGGATCATCCGATAACCCCAGCAGGTAATTCGCGGACACCTTGTAATGCTCACAAATCAACGCAAATTTTTCGATGGTGGTCGTATTTTTGCCGTTTTCCATTTCACTGATGCGGCTTTTGCTGACCTTCAATAATTGCGCCAAATCCGGCTGTGTCTCATGATTCTGTTTTCGGATCTCCAACAGACGCTGCCCAAATAATTCTCTTGAAAACATAAAAGCCCCTTGACATGTTCTAGTTTTTAGACTATAATGCAGCTATAAAATTCTATTATTTAGAATAGCAGAAAGGACAAAGAGAAACAATGTGTATTCTTGCCAAATTATATCACGAATGGTATTTTCCGAACGAGAAACCTCGGGAAGGGGATATGGAGGAATGGTCCCGGAACGAGGATTTGTGGATACGTGCGGAAGAATGTCTTGACGCGGAATTGTTTCAGGAGCTTCAAATAAGCGTATCCCGCCTGATGGACATGGAGACCTGCCGCACATTTGAGGAAGGCTTTCGTCTGGGGTCGCAATTGATGTTAGAAGTATGCGCCTCCACCCCGCATCCCGGCGAGTTAGCCGTGCTGAAACGGTAGGGGCCATCGTCAACCACGCGAAAATAGAAACTGAAGTTGCACGAAGCGGACGGTACGATCGGTAGACAAAACCAAACTGTGCCTCGGGCGCAAAACAAATAACCCCCGTAATCAAAGGAGTCCAGAACCATTGGTTCTGGCGCGTTTTTGCCTACTTTTGCCGCGTGGCAAAAGTAGGCGCGGAGTCCGGGGCC
>JAAZZJ010000372.1 GCA_014237695.1 Oscillospiraceae bacterium
CCACCGGTGCGGAGACGAACTCCACCGTTCCCCGGTCCCGGTCCAGGCAGGCCGCACCCACGGAGCCCTCCTCCATGGAAACACCGGTCAGCACTACGGACCGCCGCCCGCCCTGGCTCAATGCCTGGCAGTACCTCCGGCAATCCACCTCCCGGTCCAGCCGGAGGGCGTCGTAGTCCTCCTCCAGCAGCAGCGCTGCCTCGGTACGGTTTGGAGTAAGCACATCCGCCTCCGCCGCCAGTGATGCCATAGCCCGGCACATCTCCCGGGTATAGGTCCGATAGGCCCGCCCATTGTCCCCCATCACCGGGTCAATGATAACGGGACACACAGGCGACCGGAAGGTATGAATAAACGCCGCCGTCTGCGCTATCTGATCTGCGGAACTCATGAATCCGGTATAGATTGCGTCAAAGGTCAGTCCCTCCGCCCTCCAATGAGCGGTCACCGGCCCCATCTGGTTTGTCAAATCCAGGAACGTGTTTCCCTGGAACCCTCCGGTGTGGGTGGACAGCAGCGCCGTGGGAAGTGGGCAGCACTGTACGCCCATAGCGGAAAGTACAGGAATTACGATCGTCAAGGCACAGCGGCCAAAGCCGCTGAGGTCGTGGATGGCAGCGATACGGGGGGTAGGCATATGATTTTCCTCTCTTCTGGCAAAACATTTGTGCTTATTATAATAATAGATAGAGGGTGCGTCAAGGGGCAGATGAGAAAAAGGGCTTTTTGCCGCGCTTCGCGCGGCATGGGCCGCAGACGGAAAAGAGACGGAGGGCTCTCGCCCCCCGTCTCTTTTCTGCATTACATCCCGTGTTTGACCCGTTCCGACTCCTCCGCGGACTTCGCGTCATTCCACTGGTCCATGCTGCCCACCAGATACCCCGTGATCCGGCGGATACGCTCAAAGTTCTCCGGACAGGAGCATTCCTTCCGTCCGCAGCCGGGACACTCATCGTCGATGATTCCCGTATACCCGCAGCAGGGGTCCCGGTCCACCGGATGATTCACCGAACCATACCCGATGCCCGCTTCCTTCATGCACCGGACAACCTTTTCAAAGGCATCCAGATTCTTCAGCGGGTCGCCGTCCATCTCCACATAGCTGATGTGCCCCGCATTGGTCAGGGCGTGATAGGGAGCCTCCAGCTTGATCTTCTCAAAAGCGCTGATAGGATAGTACACCGGAACATGGAAGCTGTTGGTATAGTAATCCCGGTCCGTCACTCCGGGGATATCCCCGAAGCGCTTCTTGTCAATTCGGATAAACCGCCCTGACAACCCCTCGGCGGGGGTGGCCAGCAGGGAAAAATTCAGCCCCGTTTTCTGGCTCTCCGCATCCATCCTGGCCCGCATCCGGGCAATGATCTCCAGCCCAAGTCGCTGGCTGCGCTCGCTCTCCCCGTGGTGCTGGCCGGTGAGCGCCACCAAGGTCTCCGCCAGACCGATAAAGCCCACAGACAGGGTACCATGCTTGAGGACCTCCCGAATCTCGTCGGTCCATCCCAGCTTCTCGCTGTCCAGCCACACTCCCTGCCCCATAAGGAAGGGGAAGTTGTACACATGCTTCCGGGCCTGGATCTCGAACCGCTCCAGCAGCTGATCCACACACAGATCCATCTTCCGGTCCAGCTCGTCAAAGAAAGCATCCAGGTCACCCTTGGCTTTGATGGCAATCCGGGGCAGATTAATAGAAGTAAAGCTCAGATTCCCCCGCTGGTTGCACTGCTGGCGTGAGGGGTCATACACGTTGGAGATGACCCGTGTCCGGCAGCCCATGTAAGCGATCTCCGTCTCTGGCCGCTTGGGATCATAGTATTGCAGATTGAACGGTGCGTCGATGAACGCAAAATTGGGGAACAGCCGCTTGGCACTGCACCGGCAGGCCAGCTTGAACAGGTCGTAATTGGGTTCGCCGGGGTTGTAGTTGACCCCCTCCTTTACCCGGAAGATCTGGATAGGAAAGATGGGCGTTTCTCCGTTGCCCAGCCCCTGCTCCGTGGTCAGCAGGAGGTTTCTCATGACCATCCTGCCCTCCGGTGAGGTGTCCATACCGTAGTTGATGGAGGAGAAGGGCGTCTGCGCCCCGGCCCGGCTGTGCATGGTGTTCAGGTTGTGGATAAACGCTTCCATGGCCTGAAAGGTGGCGCGGTCAGTCTCCTTCTCCGCGTAGTGAACGGCCATGGACTGCGCCTTTCTCATCCGCTCCCCGTCGCCGTACTTCTCCTCCAGATAGGGCAGCTCCGCCGCCATATACTCCTGGCACTGCTCCAGATGGGGATAAAGCCCGGTCTCCTCCTCAATTTTCTCCCGCAGAGCCTTCAGGTCGCTCTCCGGGTCCTCCATATCGTCATGCCAGAGCATCAGCGCCTTGGCCAGATTCCGGGTATAGTACCGGCGGAAGGTCTTCTTCACACCGTCCGCCATGCCGTAGTCGAAGTTGACAATGGCTTGTCCGCCGTGCTGGTCGTTCTGGTTGG
>JAAZZJ010000373.1 GCA_014237695.1 Oscillospiraceae bacterium
TATATCTTCAGAAAAATTCCGGCCCGGAGGCAAATGCCTCCGGGCCGGGTGCCGTGATTGGGAATTGCCGCAGCCGCTTCAGATTCCGGCAGCATCGCTGTTCCGCTTGCCGGAGTCATATCCCTTGATCCGGGCCTGCCGGTGCGGTTTTGACGTATGGGCCCTTCGCCTCTTCTACCGGTCCATCCCGCAGGCGGTAGCCAATTCGGCCATGCGCCGGTCTCGGGCTACCGCGTTGTAGAAGCGGAAGCCTCCGGCAAAATTGTACGCCTCATAGCCGTATCCCGCCAGAATCCGGCAGGCGATATAGCTGCGCAGGCCGCTCTGGCAGATCACATAGACCGGCTTGCCCGGCTCCACCTCGTCCAGCCGTTCCCGCAGCTCATCTACGGGGATGTTCCGGAACCCGTCGATATGCCCGCCGCCGTACTCGCCCGCCGTCCGGACATCCAGCAGGGTGACGCTCCCGTCGCGGGGCAGGCGGTCCAGGTCCTCCAGGAACCACTGCCGGAGAATGCCCCGCGCTATATTGTCGATCATAAAGCCCGCCATATTGACCGGGTCCTTGGCGGAGGAGTAGGGCGGAGCATACGCCAGATCAAGCTCCTTCAGCCCGGTGGCCTTCATTCCCCCGTGGATGGCGGCGGCCAGCACGTCAATGCGCTTATCCACGCCCTCGCTGCCCACGATCTGCGCGCCCAGAAGGCGGTAGGTCCCCTTTTCAAAGACCACCTTCATGGTCATCAGCTTTCCGCCGGGGTAGTAGCCCGCGTGGCTCATGGGAGAAAGAATTACCTTATCCACATCCAGCCCCGCCTTTCTGGCGTTGGTCTCACTGACGCCGGTGACGGCGGCGGTCAGGCCAAAAACCTTGATGACGCTGCTGCCCTGGGAACCGGAATACCGGCTGTCCCCTCCGCAGACGTTGTCCGCGGCGATCCGCCCCTGCCGGTTGGCGGGTCCCGCCAGGGAGATGAGGGCGTCCTGTCCGGTGACCGCGTGCTTCACCTGGACCGCGTCCCCCACGGCGTAGATATCCGGAACGGAGGTCTCCATCCGCTCGTTCACCACGATGCTGTCCCGGATGCCCAGCGCCAATCCCGCGTCCTTCGCCAGCGCGGTATCCGGGGTCACGCCGATGGCCAGCACCACCATCCCGGCGTGGAGAGGCGCGCCGTCCTTCAGCAGCACGTCCACGCCGCCGTCCTTTTCCGCAAAGCCCTCCACCGTGCGGCCCAGGACCAGCCTGACGCCGTTGCGGCGCATCTCGCCGTGGATCAGCGCGGCCATGTCCGGATCAAAGGGGTTCATCAGCTGCCTGGGCCTTTGGACGATGGTGACATCCATCCCCAGCTCCCGCAGGTTTTCCGCCAGCTCCAGGCCGATGAAGCCGCCGCCTGCCAGCACGGCTGATTTGGGGTGATGCTCGTTGATGTACGCCTTGATGCGGAATGTGTCCTCCACCGTCCGCAGGGTAAACACCCGGTCCAGCCCCGTTCCCGGCACCCTGGGCTGTGTGGGCTTCGCGCCGGGGGAGAGAATCAGCTTGTCGTAATTCTCCTCGAATTCTTCCCCCGTCTCCAGATTTTTCACCGAGACTGTTTTCCTGTCCGGATGGATGGCCGTGACCTCATGGCGCACCTTCATCTCTGCGCGGAAGCGGGAATAAAAGCTCTCGGGCGTTTGCAGGGTCAGATCCTCGGGATCGGTAATGGCGTCTCCGATAAAGTAGGGCAGGCCGCAATTGGCGTAGGAAATATATCCCGACCGCTCAAATACCACAATCTCCGCCTGCTCATCCAGACGGCGGATACGTGCCGCCGCCGTGGCGCCTCCCGCCACACCGCCTACGATTACTACCTTCATACAGTTTCCACCTTTCCGGTATAAGCGGATATTCCGCCGATATTTTTTACCTGCAGATAGCCCATGCGCCGCAGCGCGTCCACAGCCTGCCGGCTTCTGGCCCCGCTGTGGCAGTACACAAAGAGCGGGGTGTCCTTTCCGCCGGCCGCCGCGCTCACGCGGCCGATCTCCTGGAGCGGTACGTTTTTGCTGCCGGGAATATGGCCCTCCCGGTATTCCTGGGGCGTGCGGACGTCCAGCAGGACCGCGCCCTCGGTTCCGCCATACTCTTTTACGCCCTGATCGATATCGGGGCCGCGCAGAAAATCAAAAAGTCCCATATCCTGTCCTTCCTTTTCTTTTGTTTATGGCTGTAGTTTACCCGAAAGCAGGCTCTGTTACCGTGATAAAATCACCTTTCAGCCCCCAGAGTTCCGCACCGGCCCCTTCCCCGCAAAAATGCCCCCCTGGATTCCCCACATTGACGCGGAAGGGTTTCTATAGTATAATGAACATACCAAATAAAAGACAGGAGGGCTTTGCAATGATGACGGGTATGGTCTGGACCTGGCTGGCCGTGATGGCGCTGGCTGTTTTTGCGGAGATGTCTACTATGGCGCTGGTGT
>JAAZZJ010000374.1 GCA_014237695.1 Oscillospiraceae bacterium
CAAGAAGAAAAACACCCTGGCGTGATCCGGTTGATAGGGCGTTGGACTATTACGAAATTTATACCCCTGCTGAGGAAGGCCAGCTAAAAAAACAAGGCGCAAGGTGCATGAACTGCGGCGTACCCTACTGTCAGTCGGGCATCCAGTGGGAGAGCAGCGTCTTCGGCTGCCCCCTCCACAACCTGATCCCCGAGTGGAACGACATGATCTACGCCGGGAATCCCAGCCACGCCCTCAGCCGCCTGCTGAAGACCAACAACTTCCCGGAGTTCACCGGCCGGGTGTGCCCCGCCCCCTGCGAGCGGGCCTGCATCTGCGGCATATACGGCGACAGCGTGACCGTCCGGGACAACGAGCTGTGCATCATCGAGGAGGCCTTCGCCCAGAAAGCAGTGAAGCGCCGCCGTCCGCCCCAGTGGTCCGGGAAGAAGGTGGCGGTGGTGGGCTCCGGCCCGGCGGGCCTAGCGGCGGCGGACCAGCTGAACCACCGGGGCCACTCTGTCACCGTCATCGAGCGGGAGGAGCGGTGCGGCGGCCTGCTGACCTACGGCATCCCCAATATGAAGCTGCCCAAGGACGTGGTCCAGCGGCGCATCGAGCTGATGTGCGACGAGGGGGTCAGCTTCGTCACCGGCCTGGACACCTCCGACCGGTCCGTGGCACAGCGGCTGCTGGCGGACTACGACGCGGTGGTCCTCTGCTGCGGCGCGGAGCGACCCCGGCCCCTGGGTGTGGATATGGAGGGCGTTTCCTCCGGTATTTACTATGGGGCGGAATTTCTGAAGGCCGCCGTGGAGCGGCAGCAGTTCGGCAAGGACCCGATGGTTCCCACGGCGGAGGGCCGGGATGTGGTCATCATCGGCACCGGCGACACCGCCAGCGACTGCGTGGCCACCGCGATCCGCCAGGGATGCCGGTCCGTCACCCAGCTGGTGCGCCGCCCGGAGGCGGACTATCTGCAAAACGGCGTTCTGCCCCTGGACTACGCCCATGAGGAGGCCATAGCCGTCTTCAGCCATGATCCCCGGCGGTTTGGCGTGCAGGTGAAGGAATTGACAGCGGAGAACAGCGTCCTCACCGCCTTGACCACCACGGACGGGGATATCATCCCCTGCGGGCTGCTCATCGCCGCCACCGGCTTTGCCGGATGTGCGGAGAACGTATGCGAAGCCTTCGGTGTCGCATACGACAGGACGGTCCAGACCCAGAAGGGCGGTTTCGCCGCCAGCGTGGACAAGGTCTTTGCCGCGGGCGACATGCGCCGGGGGCAGTCCCTGGTGGTGTGGGCCATCGCCGAGGGCCGCTCCGTGGCGGCGGAGGTGGACGCCTACCTGAACGGTTACACGAACCTTGTGCGAGTTGTATAAATTTTGTAGAAATTTTTGTGCGTATCAGACAAGTTCTTGTGGACCCCGTCCATTGACGGTGTCCCTATATTGTGGTAAAGTGTTCCCATCGCAAGGGCAAAGGCGCCTGAGAGATTGCATCTCTTAGACGCCTTTGCCTATTTTTATTAGAGGGAGCACTGTGTATTCATCAGTCGATATGCAGAACGATGACATAGAAAGGAACAACCTGCAATGGAAAAAGTAACAAAGCTATTCGGCAGTATGGTCTTTAACGAGGAGGTCATGAAGCAGAGACTTTCCACCACCTGCTACAAAGCATGGAAAAAGTGCGTGGAGGAGGGGACACCCCTCTCCCTGGAGACCGCCCACGAGATGGCGGCGGAGATGAAGAACTGGGCCATGGACCGGGGGGCCACCCATTTCACCCACTGGTTCCAGCCCATGACCGGCGTCACCGCTGAGAAACACGACAGCTTCATCTCCCCGGAGGGAACCAGTCAGGTGTTGATGAGCTTCTCCGGCAAGGAGCTGGTCCGGGGAGAGCCGGACGCCTCGTCCTTCCCCTCCGGTGGCCTGCGGGCCACCTTCGAGGCCCGGGGCTACACCGCCTGGGACCCCACCGCTTTCGCCTTCATCAAGGATGGGAGTCTCTGTATCCCAACGATCTTCTGCTCCTACAGCGGGCAGGCCCTGGACAAGAAGACTCCGCTGCTGCGCTCCATGGACGAGCTTAGCCGGCAGGCGGTACGGGTGCTACGCCTCTTTGGTGACACAGATGTAAAGAAGGTCGTCAGCCAGGTAGGTCCGGAGCAGGAATATTTCCTGATTGACAAGGATGTGTATGATAAGCGGGAGGATCTGATCCTCACGGGCCGGACCCTCTTTGGCGCCAAGCCTCCCAAGGGCCAGGAGCTGGAGGACCACTATTTCGGCACCATCAAGCCCCGGGTCGCCGCCTATATGAAGGAGCTGGACGAGGAGCTTTGGAAGCTGGGCATCCTCTCCAAAACCAAGCACAACGAGGTGGCCCCCGCTCAGCACGAGGCCGCGCCCATCTACTCCGATGCCAACACCGCCTGCGACCACAACCAGCTGACCATGGAGATCATGAAGAAGGTGG
>JAAZZJ010000375.1 GCA_014237695.1 Oscillospiraceae bacterium
CCTCTGCAGGATAGACCATTAGGTTGCCTTCTGCAGTTACTCTGTAACCATAGCATACTGTAGATGCTTTAGCGGATTTTCCGCTTTGAAAACTTTTTTGCAGTCCAGCTTTAATTTGCTCGCTTCTTGTCGTAAGCGTAAACCATCCCACCGTCTTGCATCAGGCAGAGCAAAATGAGAAAATGCAATAGAGTCTGAAGTAGTGCCATGTACTATCGGAAAGTACATGGCACAGCATATAGAAAGACAAGATTTTAGGAGGGAAAGGAAATGGGACAGGAACTGCAAGCGGTAAATCACCAAAGCCGGTTAATAGAGTGGGGTCAGCGAGTGGAAGCATGCCGGAAGAGCGGACAGAGGGTAAGTGAATGGTGCGAAAAGCATGGGATCGCGGTATCCACATATTACAGTTGGCAGAGGAAGGTAATTCAGGCCGTGTCTGCGGAGAATGAAGTATGCTTTGCGGAAGTGCCAATCAGGCCGGCAAGAGGAGAAACAGCGGCGAGTATCCAGAGAGGGGAAGTGCTGGTAGACATCCACACTGGAGCGGATACGGAAACGATCCGGGCGATCATACAGGCGTTGAGATCATGCTGAACGATTTCAAGTGCAGCTGCCCGGTCTACGTGGCCTGCGGATACACAGACCTGCGGCGGGGGATAGACGGGCTGGCCGGGATGGTGCAGAGTCAGTTCTGCCTGGATCCATTTCAAAACGCGCTGTTCCTGTTCTGCGGGCGGCGGAGGGACCGGATCAAAGGGCTGTACTGGGAGGGGGACGGATTCGTGCTGCTCTATAAGCGGCTGGAGAGCGGAAGTTTTCAGTGGCCGAGGACCGGGGAGGAAGCGCGGCAGCTCACGGCGCAGCAGTACCGGTGGCTGATGGAAGGGCTGGATGTGGAACAGCCGAAAGCACACAAAGCCGTGACCGGGCTGAGCGCAATTTAAGGAGAAATTTATCAAAACCACTGGTATTTTTGAAGGGTTTATGATATAATTGAGAGCATGAAAGAACAGAAAAATGAGACAAGAACCGCGGAAATGGTAACGATTTCCCGTGCGGAATACGATGCTCTTATGGAGCTGAAAAACCAGAACGAGTGGCTGATGGAACAGCTGCGCCTGTTGAAGAAGAAGCAGTTCGGATCGTCCAGTGAGCGGACAGCGGAGCAGCTGGACGGGCAGTTGAGCCTGCTGTTCAACGAGGCGGAGGCGTATGCCGCACCGCCTGCGCCGAAGAAGGTCACCCAGGTGGCAGCCCACACCCGGAAGCAGTCCGGCAGCGTGAAGGACGTGGTGCCGGAGAATATCCCGGTGGAGGTGATCGAGCACCGTCTTTCCGAAGAGGAGCGCAAGTGTCCCCAGTGCGGGGAGACGATGCAGGAAATCGGCAAGGAGGTACGGGAGACTCTGGTACTAGTCCCGGCCAAGGCGGTCCTGCGCCAGGATGTGTACTACACCTATGCCTGCAAAAACTGCGAGAAAAATGAGGAGACTGACGCTGAGAAAGAGGATGTGTCCACGCCCATTGTGAAAACGCCCAGGGAGCCCGCCGTGATCCCCGGCAGCTTTGCGTCGCCGGAGGCCATCGCCCACATCATGACACAGAAATTCGTCATGGCCAGTCCACTATACCGGCAGGAGCAGGAGTGGGGACGGCAGGGCCTCAAGCTCTCCAGGCAGACTATGTCCAACTGGGTGCTGCGGGCAGCGGAGGATCATCTATTGCCAGTGTACGAGGAGCTGCATCGGCAGCTGGTGAAACGTGAAGTGCTCCACGCCGACGAGACCACCCTCCAGGTACTCCACGAGCCGGGGAAGAAGACCCAGACCAAGAGCTATATGTGGCTGTACCGGACAAGCAGGGACGCAGAGCATCCCATCGTACTCTATGAGTACCAGCCCAGCCGGAAATCTGAGCATGCGGCGAAGTTCCTGGAGGGCTTTTCTGGCTATCTCCATGCGGACGGCTATCAGGGCTACCACAAGCTGCCGGAGGATATCCGGGTGGTTGGCTGCTGGGCCCACGCCCGGAGGAAGTTCGATGAGGCGCTTAACGCTCTGCCGCCGGACAAGCGGGAGGGCACGGCGGCGCTCACTGGACTGGACTACTGCAATCAGCTGTTCGCCTGGGAGGAGCGCTTCAAAGGACTCTCCCCGGAGGAGCGGACAAAACAGCGTCTGAAAGAGGAAAAACCGATTTTAGACGCGCTTTTGGCATGGCAGATTCTGTCTCCGCCGCGCTCAAGTCTGCGTTGGGCAAAGCCTTGCACTACCTCAAGGAGCAACGGTTTTATCTCCTGCGATATCTGGAGGACGGGCGGCTGATCTGAGCAACAACCGGGCCTAGCGCAGCATCAAACCCTTTGTGATAGGCCGCAAGAACTTCCTCTTTGCCAACACCCCGCTGGGCGCCCAGGCCAGTGCTATGATCTACAGTCTGATCGAGACCGC
>JAAZZJ010000376.1 GCA_014237695.1 Oscillospiraceae bacterium
AACAGTCTGGCGGCCCTGCTTCTGGGACGGCGGGCGATAGCGCTGTCCGCGGAGCTGACGCCGCTGCTCCAGCAGGAGTCGGAGGGCATGGTTTCCTCTCACTGCATGGCGGGCTATTACAGCTGGCTCACCGCCTGGGACACACCGGAGGAGGCGGATTCCCTGTTTGCCGGAGACCTCTCCCGCTATAGCCAGCAAAGCTAAAGAACCGGACCGCCGGACGCATTGCGCGCCCGGCGGTCCGGTTTTTTCGGTTCTAAAATCGTTCCTCCAGAAACTTCCTGGCTTCCTCGTTTCCGTTTTCCGCCGCAGCTTCCAGCCAGCGGCGGGCCTTTTTGGGATTGCGGGTCTCCGCCCGCCCCCCGTGGTACATGTATCCGCATTTCAGCTGCGCGTCCACGCACCCCTGCTTAGCGGCCCGCTCATACCAGTTCAGGGCCCGCTTGAGATCGATAGCCGTCCCCCGGCCCTCCTCATAGATGGAGCCGCAGGCCATCTGCCCCCCGATGTGTCCCTGCCCGGCGGCCTTTTTATACCAGCTCAGGGCCGTCTTGTCGCTGGCCTCCGCGCCCACTCCCCGGCGGTACATCTGGCCGCACAGGAATTGGGACTCGGCGTGCCCCAGCTCCGCCGCCTGCAAAAAGCTCTCCAGAGCCGCCGGATAGTCTCCAGCCCGGTAGGCATCCCGTCCGGCGGCAAAAAGCTCTTCGGGACGGCTGCCGCCGGAGCTGTCGGATGGAGCCTCGGGCGGTTCTTCCGCCGGCGGCTCCGCTGCGGCAAAGGGGTCTCCCTCCGGCCAGAGGTCTTCCTCTGGTTGTGGGGGACGCTCCGGAGGCTTCGGGCGGCTCCGTCTGTTCTGGGAGCCCTGCAGGAAAGGGAGCTTCGACATATATTCCTTCAGCATGGCATTCACCTCTCCGTCTGTTGGCATTCACGCGGAACCCATTATACTCAGGAGGGGGGAAAATGTCAACTTTTTGTGCTTTTTGTTTTTTATGGCCTCCGTGCCCACTGGACCACCGGCTCCAGATACTCCCGCTTGCTCCCGTCGAAGGACCTGGAGATACCCTCCAGCATATCCGCCTGATCCGGCTGCGCCTTCAGCGCCGCCCGCAGGGCGGCCATCATGGCCCGGTCCACCGCGCCCATGTGTTCGTAATCCAGACCGCCCTGACAGTAGAACCCCTTGATTTCCGGGGTTACGCCGAAGAGCTTTTCCATGCTCTCCGGCAGATCGGGGGTCTCCATGGGGGCGCAGCCCACCGCCACGGCGGCGATCCGCTTGCCCGCAAGGGCGGGGAGCTGCTTTTTCAGCCATTTCAGGCCGGACATCTGCCCGGCGTAGAGCCCGCCAAAGAGGACGATCCCTTCATAACCGCTCATATCCACCCTTTTTCTCTCCTTGAACGGGACCGCCTGACAGTCCAGAGCCTCGCCCAGCCACTGGGCGTAGCGCTGTGAAAAACCGGTCTTGCTGGAATACAGGATGAGTACCTTCATAATAACCTCCCACTATTTCTCTGCCGCTCTGCGGCCGCTTCTTGTCAAAACCAAACGTCATTTCCATGGCCGTTCCTTCCCCAGCCATCCGTGGTCCCGCCACCACTTTCCGTCCGGAGAATCCTTCCATACGTATTTCTGCGCCAGCCGGATACCATAAAACAGCATCCTTGCCTTCAGCCCCGGCCCATTGACGCCTTGGCGCAGCTTTGCCGCGGTCCGTTCCGCCTGCCGGGCGATTTTCTGCTTCAGCGCAGGTGACAGGCGGTCCCAGCTGATTTCCATCAGCGCAAAACCCAGCTTATATGTACGGGCCACGCCCCAGAAGTCCAGACTGTCCTTCATTTCCCGCAGGGCGGCGTGGTACACCGGACCTGCGGCGGAGGCGATGACCAAGCCCTGCTTGCCGAACATCGCGCCGTTGGGCTTGTGAACCATCCACATGCCGCAGTAGTGGTCCAGAAAGGTCTTCATCTGCCCGCTGACGTGCAGGGCGTACACCGGAGAAGTAAGCAGGATGACGTCTGCCCTCAGCATGGCGTCCAGGATCCTCCGCGCCCCCTGACTGCAATAGCAGCGGTTTTCCTCATTGAAGCACCGGAAGCAGGAGACGCAGCTGTCCGGACAATCCCGGGGCAGGAAGAACTCCGAGACCTCCGCCTCCGGGAGGCGGGAGAGGACCTCCTGAGCGATATGCCAGGTGCAGCCCTTCCGCTCGGTGCCGTATACAACGCATACATTCATGCCTTGGGCCCCCATCCATAATTTTTCCAAAACTGTTCCACATGCTCCCTGACCAGAGGCCGGACCTCCTCGAAGCTGTCGCAGGTGAGGATCCACATGAACATGGGTCCGTGAAACTCCGCCGCCACCGCCGCCGGGTCCTCCCGGCGCAGCTCTCCGGTATCCATCAGCGCCGCGAAAATATACGCCTGCACTTCAATA
>JAAZZJ010000377.1 GCA_014237695.1 Oscillospiraceae bacterium
CTTCAACTCGGCGACCGAGCTTGATGATCTCCCGTGGACTACATCCTCACCCACTGCTGTCCCACCAGTGTGCAGGACATATTCAGCGGCGGGCTTTATCAGAGGGACGCCCTAACAGAGTTCTTTGATGAGGTACGCCAACGGTGCCGGTTCAAATACTGGTTTTTCGGACACTACCACGAGGATATGGTCATAGAAAAGAAATATGTGATGCTCTACGAACAAATCATTAGTAAGCGCTTAATAATCCCCCCCCAGAAAGGGAAGCGGGGAGCTCGTCAGAGGTCCCCGGAGGATTTAGAAGAAACAGGACAGGCACAGGCTGCATGGATGGTCGGCAACCACGGCATAAACATATCCAAGTCACATTGACTGGGGTTGCGGCCCAAGTATGGGAGTTCCCTCAGGAGCCGGAGGAGATACGCATATGGGTGCAGCCCGTTGGCCTTTGCAGTTTCTACGAGAGTGTACACAATAGCGCTGGATTGCGCACCCTTCACGGTATCGGAGAACAGCCAGTTTTTTCGTCCAACAGCAAAGGGGCGGATGGCGTTCTCGGCAAAATTATTGGAAATATCCACCTCGCCGTGATCGAGGAACGCGGAGAGGTATGGCTTCTGGTTATGAGCATATGTCACCGCCTCGGCCAGCTTGCTGCCGGGAACCGGGTCCAATGTTTCCAGCCACAACCAATAAGCCTCAAGCAAAGGCTCCACCTTCACCTGACGCGCTGTTTTTCGCACACTATCGCTCATTTTGGAGAATTTCTTCTCTAAAGCGAATAACTTGTTGCAGTATTCATATCCAATTGCAGCCTTGGAAGTGGCGGTGGTGGCACCTTTCGGCATTGCATCCCGCCATTTCCGCCGCATATGCGCCCAGCAGCCGCACCGCACCGCGCCCGTCACCTGGTTATATCCGGCATAGCCGTCCGTTACCAGGCAGCCGGTATAGCCTTTCAGGAACGCCGCCGCGTGCTTTCCGCTGCGGTCCGGCTGGTACTCAAAGAAACGGATCGGCCTGCCGCCCCGTTCTCCGCCGCCGTAGACCCACATCCGGGACTCCGAAGTGGCGGGCTTCCCGTCCTCCTTCAGCACCTGGACCACCGTCTCATCCGCATAGATGACTCGGCCCTCCAACAGATGCTTTTTCAACATCCGGCACAGAGGTTTCAGCCAAGTCTGGGCTGTTTGGATCACCCAGTTGGCCATGGTGGCACGGCACAGCGCTACTCCCTCCCGCTCCCAGATCTTCTCCTGCCGGTACAGCGGCAGACCATCCACATATTTGCGCACCATGATGTCGGCCACCGTGGAGGCGGATGCCAGACTGTGTTTCAGCAGCCGGGGCGGAGCCTCCACCGAATAGAGATTGGCATAGCCGCTCTCCTTTTCGCAGTTTTCGCAGGCGTAGGTTGCCGTGTAATATACAATGACATTGACCTGCCGGGGGATGACCTCCAGCTCTCGGCGCACAAACTTCTTTCCAATCCGTTTCAGCTTATCACCACAGGACTCACAAAACTGCTCCTCCTCAGACAGTTCCAGCACGACCTCCTTCACCGGCAGGCCCTCGGTCAACTCGTCTATGGTGCGCTTTGGCTTACGCTTGCGCTGGTGCTCCTTTACTGTCAGGGTTTCTTCTGTAGGTTCCGGAGCCTTGTGGTCCTGCTCCGCCTCCGCCTCGTTGAACATCCCCAGCTGGTTGGGCATCACGTAAGAGCGCTTCTCGCTGCTCTGCCCGAACTGCGCCCGCTGCGCCTTCAGCAGCAGCTCGTTCATGCGCTCCAGCTTCCTGCGCAGTTCTTCATTCTCCTGTTTCAGCACAGTGTTCTCTTCCCGCAGCTGCAAAAATACGGCGGTGTCCACATGCGCGGAAGAAGTTTCCCTTCCCATTGTTAACACCACCGTTTCTCTGTGATTTATAAGATATTATACCACAATCCTTCCTAAATGTACAGACATTCTTTCAAAATAAATCCTTTGCTTTTCTCTTTTGAATCGCCTTCGCCTGCTCAATCTGCAGCCCTTCCATCAACCATCGGAAACTGCGTGCGTCCAGCTGCCGAAGCTCCGCCGCCGTCCTCGGCCACTGAAACGCCCCGTTGTTCAGCCGCTTGTACAACAGCACATATCCGTCCCCGCTATAGTACAGCGCCTTGATCCGGTCTGTTCGCCGCCCGCAAAATAAAAACAGGCTGTCTTCTCGCAGTTCTTTCCCAAATTGCTGTGTCACTATGGCCGCCAGCCCGTCGATTCCACGCCGCAGGTCCGTGTACCCGCAGGCCACGTAATACTTGCTTATTTGGCTCGCATCCATCATAATTGCTGTAATGACCGCAGCACTGACGCGATTGCATCTATGTCCGTTCCATCCGGCAGCGTCATCTCTGCACCACGATACCGGATGTACAGCATCTCTGCCGGTC
>JAAZZJ010000378.1:0-2133 GCA_014237695.1 Oscillospiraceae bacterium
GCTGGCCCTGGACGTGGCCCGGTATGAGAGCGGGTCCAAGGAAGGGGTGATGCAGGCATTCCGCCAGCTGGGCTCCAGCGCCACCCTGCGGGGGAAGCTGGGGGGCGTCAGCGAGGCGGACCTGCTGCGGCTGCTGGACCGGAACAGCTTCGCCCAGGCCGCCGAGCGGGACCAGTTTGCCGCCCGCCTGGCTGAGACGGCCCAGCGCGCCCTTCGGGGCGGGGCCGGCGCGGAGGTGCAGGACGCTTTCCGCAACATTGTCTCAGCCTTCTTAATCAATGAGAGCGTATATATGCCCCTGACCCATCTGGCCCTCCCTCTGGAGTGGGACGGGAAGATGATGTTCAGCGAGCTGTGGGTGGACCCGGACGCGGAGAACAACCTCAAGAACGGCCGGGGGGACAGGGAGAACGTCATCCGCTTTCTTTTCAAGATGGATATTCAGGACCTGGGCTTTTTCGACATGGTGCTTACCTGCCAGGGGGAGAACGTGGACCTGCAGATCTACGGCCCGCCGGCGGTGACCGGCTTTGCCGGAACGGTTCAGGGAGAGCTGAGCCGCATTCTCACCGAAAACGGTCTGAAGCCCTACGGCGTCCAGGTGCAGACCATGGAGAAGCCTCTGGAGATTTCCGCCGTATTCCCCAAAATATTTGAAGGAGAGAACAGTATCAATGTCAGCGCATGAAAGGCCCCGCTCTGCGGGGAGGGCGGTAGCCCTCAGCTACGACGGCGGCGCCGGTGCGCCGGTGGTGGTGGCCTCCGGCATGGGATATATGGCGGAGAAGATCGTGGAGGTGGCCGCGGAGAGCGGCGTGCCCATCTACGAGGACAACTCTCTGGCCACCATGCTCTCCCAGCTCTCGCTGGGGCAGGAGATCCCGGATTCCCTGTACCGGGCCATCGTGGAAATTTACGTTTATTTTCTGAATTTTGACCCCGCCGATCCGGACAAGGCACGCCGCCAGCGGCAGGCCCTGGAGCAGCCGGCTGCCGGGGAGAAGGGAGCGGAGTAATGGAACGATTGTACCTGATTCTGGACGGCACGGGCCAGGCCCTGGCCCAGGCGGTGCTGGAATCCCCCCGGATAACGGAGGTGGTGCAGCTGCGTCTGACGGAGGAGACGGAGCTGGACTTCCTGCAGGTGGGGGAGATCCAGTGCATCGGCCTGGACAACGGTTCCGCCTCCATGCGGGGCGTGGTCACCATGCAGCGGGGCGACCGTCTGGTCATCCGCCCCGGCGCCATGCTGGGCGCGGAGGCCCGGGAGAACCTGCGCATCCAGACGGATTTTGAGAGCGTCATGTACCCCATTACCGGCTATTGGAAGGGCCAGCGGCACATCAAGGGCCACGATCTCAGCTGCGGCGGAGTGGCCTTCCACACCGCTCAGGCGGTGAAGGTGGGCGAGGTGGTCCAGATCGTTCTCCCGGTTACCGATTCCCCCCTGCTTCTGCGCACCCGCATTCTGCGGAAGCTGAATACCGACGAGCCGGATCCCCTGTACGCGGCCCGGTTCGTTGATCTCTGCCTGGACGAGGAGGTCGCCATCCGCAAGGCGGTCTTCAGCATCCAGGTCAGCCGTCCCAAGCCCAAGGCCTGACGCCGTTTATGAAAGGAGTCTTATCAATGCAGCAGATACAAACTGCCTCCCGCCGCGTCCATATGCGGCGGGCGCTGTCCCTTCTTCTGGCCGCGGTGATGATGCTGGGGCTGGTCCCCGTGTTCCCCGCCGCCCAGGCGTCGGCCCACTGGGCGGACCCCTACCTCAGTCAGCTTATGGAGTGGGGCGTCATCAACCAGACCCAGGCGGCGAATCCCGACCGGGCCCTGACCCGGGCGGACTTCATGGGCATCGTCAACCGCGCCTACGGCTATGAAACCCCCGGCGTGACCCCCTTTGAGGATGTCAAGGAAACCGACTGGTACTATGACGACGTGGGCATTGCCTATACCGCCCGGTACATCAAGGGCACCTCTCCCACCACCGCCTCCCCCAAGGACCCCCTGACCCGGGAGACGGCCGCCACCATTCTGGGGCGGAACATGATGCTCGAGGACTCTGCGGGTGAAATTCTGGACTTCATCGACGCCCGGAACATCAGCACCTGGGCCAAGGGCACCATCAAGGCC
>JAAZZJ010000378.1:2143-2426 GCA_014237695.1 Oscillospiraceae bacterium
TATGACGACGGTACCTTCCGTCCCCAGCGGAACGTGAGCTGGGGCGAGATGGCCTCCATGGTTACCCGACTCATCGGCACGCCCCTCCAGGAGCCCGGCGATTACGCCCTGGGCGGCACCTTCGGGAACGTGACCATCACCTCTCCCGGGGTGACCCTGCGGGATACCGTGGTCAGCGGCGATCTGTACATCACCGGCGGCGTTGGGCTGGGCGGCGTACAGCTGGAGAACGTCACTGTTCTGGGCCGGATCATTGCCAGCGGCACCGGCACCAGCGAGGGCG
>JAAZZJ010000379.1:0-278 GCA_014237695.1 Oscillospiraceae bacterium
GAACAAGGCAATTCCCGGTTCCACTCCCGAAATAATCGAGTTTAACCTGGAAACTATAAAGACTCTGAAAGCCCACCACGTTCCCTCGTTTGACGGTTATACCACCAGCACAGTTACTGTGGAGCCTCCTTCCGGCAAGCTCGGAAATAAGGAAGATGTGGTTGTCTACCGGAAAGATCCTGTCAAACCGGTGGAAACACCATTTACGGTAACCTTTGTGGACGGTTATGACAACCGTATTATTGAAACCCTGAACAATGTCACCGCCCTTCCTGAGC
>JAAZZJ010000379.1:288-2425 GCA_014237695.1 Oscillospiraceae bacterium
GCTATGTCCGGCAGATAACGGTTACCTGGATTGACGCGGACGGTCAGCTTATCAAGCGTATCACTATTGATGTAAACTCAGGCTACAGCAGCCAATATCCCGCAAACCGTGACCAGGACGGCCATTGGGGCTCTCCGGTGACGGATGCCAACGGGAACATCACAATCCAATGGGTCCTTGGCCATCCGGCCACCCGCACAGTCACCTGGCTCTCCGGTTACGGTACGAACCGCGTCCTGCACAACGATGAGATCCCCTGGGATACCACGGACGTTCCCGCCCGGTTGTATCCCCGCGATCCCTACCGCAGCGGCTACACCTTCCGCAGCTGGGGCACTCCGGTGATCGGGGAGGACGGCAATATCACCATCACCGCCCGCTGGCGGGCAATCCCCGACGGCGATGATGATGACAACCGGCCTACCGGCGGCGGTACCACCACCATTCCCGACACCCAGACGCCTCTTGATCCCGGCACCACCATCATCGATCAGGAAGTGCCTCTGGCGGGAGCCGTGGGCCTGAACGACGCGGACCACTTCGCCTACGTCATCGGCTACGAGGACGGCACCGTCCGCCCGCTGAACAACATCAGCCGCGCGGAGGTGGCTACCATCTTCTTCCGCCTCATGACGGACGATTACCGCCAGGCCAACTGGTCTACGGTCAACTCCTTCACTGATGTGAAGGAAGGCGACTGGTACAACAACGCCATCTCTACCTGCGCCAGAGCCGGGGCTCTGAAGGGCCGCGGCGACGGCAGCGTCTTCGATCCCAACGCCAACATCACCCGTGCGGAGTTCGCGGTGATCGCGGCGCGGTTCCTGGACAGCAGCTATGTGGACGACGGCAAGGGCGACTTCGCCGACACGGCGGACCACTGGGCCGCCAAGGAGATCCGTCTGGCCGCCAAGGCCGGGTGGGTCAACGGAAACGGCAACACCTTCAACCCGGACGCCTATATCACCCGTGCGGAGGTCATGGCCATCGTCAACCGTATGCTGGACCGGACTCCCGACAAGGACCACATGCTCCCCGATATGAAGAAGTGGACCGACAATCCGGAGGACGCCTGGTACTACGAGGCGGTACAGGAAGCCACCAACGAGCATGACTACACCCGCGACGAGACGGCTGTGGAGTCCTGGACTCTGGTGAAGGAACACCGGGACTGGGCCGCTCTGGAGCTGGGCTGGGCCGCCAACGGCGGCGCATCCGCTCCTCAGGGCGAGACCGAGACCCAGGGACTCCCTGACGGCATCTGAAAACACAAGAGCTATTCCTGATTCATAGCACCCGGGCCCGGAGATTTTATCTCCGGGCCCGCTCTGCGTGTCCAAAAAGTGGCTTTGAACCGTCGAACATTACCGATTCTCAACTGCATCGACTATATCAGCCTTTTCCGCTCCTCCATGGCCCGCAGGGCCTGCCGGGTGTCCGCATCCTCCAGCTCCTGGGCGGGGCACTCGAACAGCAGCAGGTCCTCCTCGTGGCGGCGGATGACGCTGCTGCCGCCGTGGTCCTCGGTGAGGGCCAGCAGCTCCGGGAAATAGGCGGCGGGAAAAATGCAGGGATTCCCACGGACGCCGCCGTGGCTCAATCCCACCAGCTTGTCCGGGTGTTCCTGGAAAAAAGCTACCTCCGCCGCCACCGTCTCCCGGCACAGCATGGGCTGGTCCGACACCTGGAACAGGGCAGCCTCGCAGTCCCCCAGGGCCTCCAGCCCCAGGCGGATGGTATGGCTGATACCCCAGTCCGGGTGGGGATTCCGGACGGGAATGAAGCCAAATTCCGCCGCCAGATCTTCCACCTCCGGGTACTGGGTCACAACGGCCACAGCGGAAAATTCCTCCGACGGCACCGCCTCCAGGGCGCGGCGGATCAGCGTCTTTCCGTCAAAAAGCGCCGCCAGCTTATTCTCCCCGAACCGCCGGGCGTCCCCCGCGGCCATGACCACACAGCCGATATTCATTTTCCTATCGTCCCTTCTCCGGTTTTTGCAGATTGCCGCGCCAGCATTTCATGCGGATTCTCCTATAGCAGGGCGCAAGACTCCGGCGCCCTGCTTCATTTACTATAGTATACCCCCGTGCCAGGTATCCAGTCAACCGGTGCGTTATCTAAAGGAGTGTCTAAT
>JAAZZJ010000380.1 GCA_014237695.1 Oscillospiraceae bacterium
TCACCCCGTCATGAGCCACCAGACTCGAACACATCGAGTTTGAAGAAATCGTCCCGCAGTACCACAGCAGCCTGCCATGGATGGCGGGCAGGCGCACCTGCATGTCCCACTCCGGATACAGCCGCCGCAGCTGAAGGCTGTCTCCCCGCAGCAGAGTGAGAAAGGCAATATGGTGTTCCTTCTCCATAACGTGACCGCTGGTGATAAACAGTTCGTTCTCCACCGGCTCCACGGTCAGGCGGTGGGCTTCATCCGCCTTTTGGGGCTCCAAAGCCGCCAGGGGCTTGCCGCAGCAGGACAGGGCGGCCTCCGCCGAGGCGGTGACCAGATTGCCGCAGTCCGGACAGACATAAAATTTCGTGCGTTTCATATTTCCTCCCGTATGTGCATTGGTATCCAGCTCCCCGGCCATGAGGCTGTCCAGGCCGACACCCAGAGCCTCCGCCAGAGACGGAAGCAGGGATACGTCGGGGCATCCGGCGCCGCGCTCCCATTTCGAGACGGCTTTGTCCCCTACATGGAGCCGCTGGGCCAGCTGCTGCTGGGTCATGCCAAGCTCCATGCGCAGGGCGCGGATCAGCTCTCCGGTTTTGATCGGGTCCATTTCCCTCACCTCCGCCATCAATTATACGGATATTCTATGAAAACGCAACCTACGCTCCGTAGAGTTACAGGTCCTTTGCTACCAGGATGTACGTCTCATTCCGGCCGATCTCACGGAAACCGGCTTTGAGAAAGAGGGAGACCGAGGGGTTGTCAAGGGCGATATTGTCCATGAGGCGGGGCACGCCGTTGGTTTTCGCCGCCTGGCACAGAAGGGACAGTCCCTGGGTCCCGTATCCCCTGCCCCGATATCGTGCGGAGACGATGACGTCGCAGATATAGCCGCCCAACTCCTCGTCCAGGTGATAGGCCGCTTCACCTATGAAGGCGTTCAGCTGGGGATCGTAGAGGTAGCGGTAGAATCTTGCGCCGGCAGGGTCCTCCAGCCAGCGTTGGTACCAGTCCGCCCAGCGTTGGCGGGGGAAATTAATAATCCCGCCCCAGGCGCGGTTATAGGCCATGGTATCCGGGTCGCCAAGAAGTGACTGTCGGAAGGAGAGTTCCTCCAGGGCGGGACGGTACAGGGTGACGGCCGGCATAGATGCACTTCCTTTCTTATAACGGCAGGACTCCAGCGCCTCGTTTACCCACTCCCGCAGCTGGCGGTGGGCAGGCTTGGGGAGCTGGCGCTGCTCCTCCAGGACTGCAGGGTCTCTGGGCACGGTGAGGAGAAGGTCCAGAGAGTCGGGACGGAGAGCGTTCGGACAGAGGGGCATCTTTGCAAGGGCCGCCTCCAGCTTTTTGTCGCCGGTGAAATAGGTGTGGTTGAGGGCAAAGACCACCTGTACCATATCCATGAGGGTATGCAGGACGATGGGGGCGGTAAAGAGGATATCCCCCCGGCGGACCGCGCTCTCATAGTGGAAATTTCCCATCCAGGTACCGGAGCGGCCCAGGAAGTCCGTCATGATGGCCCGGCGCAGAGGTTCGGGATAGACGGCGGCCTTCGCCTGCCAGGCGGCCAGGATGCCGTCCGGGTCCCAGACCGGTTTGAGAAAGCTCAGCTCGCACAGGTAGATGAAGGTATAGTATCCGTTGGAGGTCCAGGTGGCGGGGATAATCTCGTATTTCCCGGCAAGGCAGGCATCGATGACCTCATCCATTCGGGCGATGGTCCGGCCCACCGCCTCCACAGGCGTGCCCTGATACCGGAAGTCCATCCCGCCGCCCCAAGGGGCGGCATCAAAGCGCTCGTCCACCCAAGGCGTTGTCCCCGGGTCCGCGATGGCGGACAGGATGGCTTTGCGCTCCTCAAAGGGCTTCTCCCGCTCGGCAAATACATAGATGTCGATGTCGGAGGAAGCGTCCGCCGCGCCCTTGGCGTGGGCTCCGGCCAGGGCGATGGCACACTTCCCTTCTACAGTCCCTTTCAGGTATTCCACCAGTTCGGCAATTTTGGTATCCATTGGTGTCCCCCCTTTTTTTGTATGGAAAGTTTGGTCAACGTGGTTGACTATACCACGGTAAGGACAGATGATAGCACAGGACAGAGAAAAAATCAAGTGATATTTTCTCTGCCCATCGCTTATTTCTTATGCTTTTTCCAGCGGGCCAGCTTTGGCAGAAAATCCTGGAGGTAGGGCCGTATCTTCTCCGGGTCCGCTCCCTGCTCCTTGGCCATAATGTCCGTACAGAAGGCGATCATTTCCTCCACCGTACAGTCCTGCACATAGGCGCCGCCGTCGTAGCACCACTTGCAATAGTCCTGGTTGATACTGCCGTCCGCGTCATGGCCCATGACATCGTCCGTCAGCGGCATCCCGCAGCTCTGGCAGATCAACTGCCGGGGACTGCC
>JAAZZJ010000037.1 GCA_014237695.1 Oscillospiraceae bacterium
ATCTTCTGCACACCCTTCTCGTCAAACTCCGCCAGCCCGCGGGCCAGCTCGCCCGCGCCGTCATGGAGCTGTTCTACGCCCGCTGTCAGCGCGGGCATATTCTGCCGCAGGGCCTGCGCGCCCTCATTGAGCTGGACCGCGCCTTCCGCCAGAGCGTCCGCGCCGCCCTTCAGGCTGTCAAGGCCCGCGTTCAGCTCTCCCGCCCCGGCGGCGGCCTGATCCACTCCGGCGGTGTACTGCCGCAGTCCCTGGCAGAAGGCGTTATAACTGTCCAGAGAGGCTTTCAGCCCGGCAGCCTGCCTGGCAGCGGGACTGTCTCCCAGGGAGGCGATGACGCCGTCCAGTACCTGCGCGTAGTTCTCCGCCGTCAGCTCCGGCACCTTAGCGCCGGAGGCGGCCAGCTGCCCGTTGGCGGCGGCCAGCAGCGCGTCGAAGGTCTGCTTTGCAGCGGAATTCAGCTGCTCGCTGTTACCGCTCAGCGCCTGCAGGCCGGTCTGAAGACTGCCGGCGCCCTTTTGCAATTGCGCCGCGCCGCTCTGAAGCTCCGCGCCGCCAGCTTGCAGGGCCTCCGCGCCAGCCGCCAGCTGGTCCACGCCGCCGGCCAGAGTCCCGGTCTTCTCCAGCAGCTCTCCCAAGCCGTCATAGAGCCTGCCGGACCCAGCCAGCAGCTGCTCCATGGCGTCGGAGAGTTCCTCCAGAGAACTGTTCAGCTCTTCCGCGTCCTCCAGCTTCCCGGCATCCAGTTCCCGGAAGGGGTCGCTGACGGCCGCGGTGAAGGTGGTCTCCAGCGCGAAATCCTCCACATCGGCGGCGATCTCCACATAGCCGGGAAGCTCCACATCCTCCGGGTCCAGCGCCAGATTTTCCTGCATTCCCGGCAGGGCCAGGCCAAGGACGGCGGTGCGGTCCCCATCGTTGTACACGCGGCCGTTGGCGGCGGTCACGTTGGTAAAGCGCTCGTTGTCCAGAACCACCCCCGTCACCACGGCAAAGGGTACGTAGATCTTCTCCGTCTCGCCGCCCACCGGCCTCTCCTCAAAAAGCCGGTTGTCATAGTCGAAGCGGATCACTACCCGTCCGCTCTTCCCCGCCAGCTGGTCCGGGGCAATGGCCCGGCCATCCAGCGTGTAGGAAACGCGCACCGCTACGGGCGGCTCCTTTTCCGTGACGCCCTGGGTGTAGACGTCGCCGCCCAGAGCGTCCCAGACCCGGGCGTCTCCGCTGACGGTGCAGGTCCCGTTCCCCTTCACGTTTTCCACATCCTCCAGACCGGCGGCATCTCTGAGCTGGGCCAGTCCCTGAGGATTTTTCAGCCAGTCGCTGACGATGACCTTCTCCACCGTTCCGTCCGCTCCCGCCAGGACGTACACCGTCTCGTCCCGGAAGGCGGCGGGCTCCGCCGAAGATACCGGAGCGGGAGCTTCCCCTGAGACGGGGGCGGCCGCGCCGCCGTCCCCCGCCCTTGCGCATACCGCGCCGCTGAGGCCGCCAACTGCCAAAACCACGCTCAGGCCCAGGGCCATGAGCTTCATGGATGTCTGTTTCATTTCACAAAAGCCTCCTGTTTAGATATGGTAGAATGTTTTCCGCTCCGCATCCCCGCCGTCGTGGCGCAGATGAGCCGGTCGCACAGCAGCAGAAAAGCGGGCAGGATGAAGATAACGGACAGCATACTGATGACCGCGCCCCGGGCCATCAGCAGGCACATGGAGCTGATGATATCCAGGTCGGAGTACAGGGCCACGCCGAAGGTCGCGGCGAACAGGCCCATACCGGACACCAGGATCGAGGGGATCGAGGTGGACAGGGCCGTGTGGACGGCCTTTTTCTTATCCTCTCCGGCGATTCTTTCCACTTTATAACGGGTAGTCATCAAAATCGCGTAGTCCACCGTGGCCCCCAGCTGGATGGTACTGATGCATATAGGGGCGATAAAGGGCAGGCTCTGGCCCAGATAGTGAGGCAGGCCCAGGTTCACGAAGATGGCTGCCTCGATGACCGCAATGAGGATGAAGGGCAGAGTGAGGCTTTTCTCCACCAGGGCGATGATGAGGAAGATGGCGATGATGGACACCGCGTTGACCACCTGGAAGTCGCGGTCCGTTGTTTCGATCATATCCTTCATGCAGGGGGCTTCTCCGATGAGCAGGCCGGACGGATCGTGGCGCTTCAGGATGCCGCCCAGCAAGTCCAGCTGGCGGTCAACATCGTCGCTGGCCACCTTGTACGCCGAGTTCACCAGCAGCAGCTCCCATTTGCCGCTCTTCAGCTTCTCCGTGACCTTATCCGGCAGGAACTCCTCCGGCACCCGGGAGCCCGTCACGGACTCCATGCCCAATACATACCGCACGCCATCCACCTGCTCCATCTCCCGGATCATGGCCCGCACCTCCCGGTCGGGAAGGCCGGCGTCCACCAGCAGCATATGGGTCGAGGCCACGCCGAAGTCCTCGCTGAGTTTTTTGTTGGCCGTCACATAGGCCATATCCTCCGGCAGGCACTGTCCCATGTCGTAGTACACCTCGCCGTTGGTCCGCTCATACCCGTACAGGGCGGGAGGGATGACCACCAGGAACACTGCGAGAAAGACGGGGAAAATTTTGACCACACCCGATGAGAAACCGCGCATATCGGGGATCAGGGACCGGTGCCGCGTCCTCTGCATGGGCTTGTCGAACACCAGGATCAGACTGGGCAGCACGGTGACGCATCCCACAACGCCCAGCAGCACGCCCTTGGCCATCACGATGCCCAGGTCGCGGCCCATGGTGAAGGACATGAAGCACAGGGCGATAAAACCGGCGATGGTGGTCACGGCGGAGCCTGTGACCGAGGCCAAAGTGGCGTCGATGGCGGCGGTCATGGCCTCCTCATGGCTACCGCAGCGCGCGCGCTGCTCGTTGTAGCTGTTCCAGAGGAAGATGGAGTAGTCCATGGTCACCGCCAGCTGCAGGACCGCGGACAGCGCCTTGGTGATGTAGGATATCTCCCCCATAAAATAATTGGTGCCCAGGTTCAGCAGGATCATCATACCGATGCTGGCCAGGAACACCAGCGGGGCCAGCCAGCTGTCCAGCAAAAGCAGCATGGCGGCGCAGGCCAACGCGACGGCGATACCCACGTAAACCGGCTCCTCCGCCTCGCACAGGTCCTTCAGGTCCGTCACCAGGGCGGACATGCCGGAGACGAAGCACTGTTCCCCGGCGATGGACCGGATCTCCCGGATAGCGTCCATAGTCAGGTCGGAGGAGGTGGAGGTATCGAAGAACACCGCCATCATGGTAGCCCCCTCCGTGTTGAAGGCGTCGTAGACCTTATCCGGCAGCAGCTCCATGGGGACGGATATGTCCAGCAGGGAGTCGTACCACAGCACGGTCTCCACATGGTCCACCCTCTGAATCTTCTCCTTCAGGACGGACACGTCCCGGGCGGGCATATCCTCCAGAATAAGGAAGGAGAACGCCCCCTTGTGGAACTCCTCCAGCAGCTCGTTCTGCCCGATGACAGTATCCATATCCTCCGGCAGATAGTCCAGCATGTCATAGTTGATCCTCGTCCCCGCCATGCCCATGACCGAAGGGATCATGAGCAGCAGCGCGGCGATCAGGATCGGTACGCGGTATTTGACCACCGCTTTGGAAAAACGCATGAGTTTCCTGACTTCCTTTCTTAATAATAATTACCGGTACTCCCGTACCTCGAAATACTCCGTCTCGATCACGTCCGGCCGCTGGTTCTTCACGATCTTCACCGTGCTGAGGGCCACGCACAGATTCAGCACGCCCTCCGCCAGCAGCGCCGCGCCCAGCAGCACCGTCAGCACCTGCACGCTCTCCCACGGGCGGAAGACCAGCAGCAGCCCCACGCCGCCGGTGACCACCGCCAGGAGCAGGATCAGCCACCAGTCCCGGATACCGAAGCGCCGCGCGTCTATGGCGATCTGTATCTTGAACAGCCCATCCGCCAGGATGGATACCCCTGCGGCGATGCAGATAAAATCCATCACGCCGTTGGTCCGCAGCAGCACGATCACCCCCAGGGCGATGAGCAGGATGCCGAACTCCAGATCGTACTGGAACGCCAGCCGGTACAGGTCCCGGGAAAAGTACCCCACCAGCTTCACCGCGCCGAAGGCCGCCATAGCCGCGCCCAGCACCCGGCCGATCATCACCGCCGAGCGGGCGGGCAGGGCGATGAACAGGACGCCCACCACGCAGAACACGATGGACATGACGACATATCCGGTCTTGGCCGCCCGCATGGGCGTTACGGAACGAGTTTCCATTTGATACACCTCCTTTGCCTTCCGGCTCTTTACAGGTCAAAGTATAGTACCGGACCGGGCATTTGAAAATGGACAGCATGATCCCCGTGTCCGAAAATCAGACACGGGGATCATACTGCCCAAAAACCAGACACCCGGGAGGCGTCTGCCTATTTCTCCGGCAAACCCAGCCGGAGCTGCCGGATGCGCCGGAAGTAATCGCTGACATCGTCCTTCATGCCGCCGTTGAGCCAGTCGATAACACTGCCGAAGCAGGCGCACCTGTGGAAGCGCAGGATGGCGTCCCGGTCCGCTTCCTCCACCTCCTCCAGCATACCATCCAAATACGTGGTAACGACGTACCGGCAGACCTCCATCAAATGCCGCTCGAACACGTCCCGGCTGACGGAATTGTAGATGTGGTAGATGGCCCGTTTGTTGTGCATCACGAACTCGACAATGGCGTCGGACCCCTCCTGCACCGAATCGACGGTAGGGTGATTTTCCACCATCGCGGAGACCCGTTCCGCCATAATCTCCTCCACCAGAGCGGGCAGATCGGAAAAATGGTAATAAAAAGAGTTGCGATTGATGCCACAATCCTCTACAATGTCCTTAACGGTGATCTGATTCAGGGGACGCTGGTTGAGCAGCTTCAAAAAGGATTCCTTGATGGCCCGGCGGGTAAAGTTCGGCATACGCGCGCTCCTTTCTTTATTGTCAGGCCACAGTATAGCACAGCCCGCCCGGAATTTGTATGGAGAAATTCACCGAAATTTACGTAACAGGAGGGCATGCCCATGGCGATCGACCGGCTCATCGGCATCCTTGCCATCCTTCTGCGGGAGGAGAAGGCCACCGCGGCCCAGCTTGCCGCCCGTCTGGAGGTAAACCAGAGGACCATCTACCGCGACATGGACCGCCTGTGCCGCGCAGGCATCCCCCTCCGGTCGGACCGGGGCCGCAATGGGGGCATCTCCATCATGGAGGGCTACTCCATGGAGCGGACCCTGCTGACAGAGGCGGACCGGGGGGCCATCCTGGCGGGCCTGCGGAGCCTGGACAGCGTGTCCGGCACGGGGTACTACCGCCGCCTCATGGAAAAGCTCCCCCAGGCAGAGGCCGGGACGGCGGACGACTGCGTGTCCATCGACCTGTCCTCCTGGTACGGCCCCCTGCTGGCCCCACGGTTGGAAACTTTGAAGGGCGCCTGCCTCCGGCGCGCCCCGGTGCGCTTCACCTACTGCGCCCCCTCCGGCGACAGCCTGCGGGTGGTGGAGCCCGTCCGGCTGGTGTTCCGGTGGTCCAGCTGGTATCTTTACGGCTGGTGCCGGGAACGGCGGGACTGGCGGCTGTTCAAGCTCACCCGGATGCTGGACCTGGAGGTCCTGGAGGAAACCTTCCCTCTCCGGCCCTTCCCCACCCCCATCACCCCGGTCCAGCGCATCTACCCGGAGGCCCTTCAGGCAGTTATCCGCTTCGACCCCGCCGCCCGGTGGCGGATCATTGATGAGTATGGCGCGGAGAGCTTCACCCGGGAGGCGGACGGCTCCCTGCTGTTCCGCCGGGGCTTCCCGGACCGGGAGGAGCTTTTTCGCTGGGTCCTGAGCTTTCAGGAGCTGGCGGAGCTGCTGGAGCCGGAGGACTTACGGCGGGAGCTGGCGGAACGGCTGCAAAAAATTTATGGAAAATATGACAGATAGCTGTCCGAACACAGGTGTATCATAGGAGAAAACAAGCTCCCGCCGGAGCTGGAAAGAGAGGAAACAGTACATGATCGAATCCAGATGCGGCATCCTGTGCGGTCAGTGCGCCTTTAAGGAGAGCGCGGGCTGCAAGGGCTGCGCGAACATCGCCAAACCCTTCTGGGGCGAGATCTGTCCCGTAAAAAGCTGCTGTGAGGGCAAGGCCCTCGCCCACTGCGGCCAGTGCCCGGTGTTTCCCTGTGAGACGCTGAACGCCTTCGCCTATGATCCGAAGCAGGGAGACAACGGCCTGCGGCTGGAGCAGTGCAGAAAATGGCGGGAGGAGAAGTAGAATGGCATCCAGTCTGAGCTATGTGGAATTTGTCATGGAGCAGCTCTCCGGAGCGGGGACCATCACCTGCCGGCGGATGTTCGGCGAGTACGGCCTGTACTGCGACGGGAAGTACTTCGCCTGCGTCTGCGATGATCGCCTGCTGGTAAAGATCACACCCGCCGGGGAGGACCTTCTCCCGGACTGCCCCCGTGGCATCCCCTACGAGGGCGGCGGGGAGATGCTGCTGCCGGACGTGGAGGACCGGGAACTGCTGACGGCGCTGGCCCGGGCGACTTGCGCCGCCCTGCCGGAGAAAAAGCGCCGGAAGAAACCGATGAAAAAGGAGTGAGCCTATGGACAAGATCGACTACAAGAAAACAGAGAAGCACCTCTATCTGCCCAAGACTCCGGCCATCGTCCGGGTACCGGAGATGGTCTTTTTCGCCGTGGACGGAGAGGGGGACCCCAACACCTCCCCGGCCTACGCCCAGGCCATGGAGATCCTGTACGGCCTGAGCTTCACGGTGAAGATGAGCAAAATGAGCGGCGAGGAGCCGGAGGGCTATGTTGATTACGTGGTCCCGCCTCTGGAGGGCCTGTGGTGGACCGACGATCCCGGCTTTGACGGCAGGCCCCCGGCGGACAAGGGCGACTTCCGCTGGACCAGCCTCATCCGCCAGCCGGACTTCGTAAATGAAGAGGTCTTCGCCTGGGCACTGGAGCGTCTGGCGAAAAAGAAGCCCAATCTGCCCCTTGAGAGGGCCCGTTTCCTCCGCTGGGAGGAGGGCCTGTGCGCCCACCTTCTCCACACCGGCCCCTATGATGATGAGCCGGCATCTATTGACAGACTGTCCGATTTTATTGCCGGGGAGGGGTATGAAGCGGACTTTTCCGGCACCCGGCGGCACCACGAGATTTATCTGGGCGATCCCCGCCGTACTGCGCCGGAGAAGCTGAAAACCGTCATCCGCCACCCGGTAAAACGGAGCTGATACAGCCGGCGAAGCAAGAAAAAGCGCAAACGTGTTTTCCAATAATCAGAGAGAGCCTGATATGCGCCGTGAAGCAGCCGCAGCCCCGTGCAAACAATTTGCACGGAGCTGCGGCTGATTAGATGAAAAATATGCCGCCGGGACGCGCACGGGAAGATGCTGAGGCCCTCAGACAGCTTTTGGCCCTCAGGTAGTTGCGTACTCACCGTCCCAGATCACCTTGCGGAATTTCAGCGGGTCGGTGTTGCCCTCAGTGGAGAACATCAGCACCTGGCTGAAATGATCCAGGCCAATAGCCTCCCGCAGGTCCTTGTACTCGTTGGTTTCCATCAGCGCCGCAATGAGGCCCATCCCCACCGCGCCGCTCTCGCCGGAGATGACCGTGGGGTCTCCCTTTACCGGCACCGCCAGCATCCGCATCCCCCGGGCGCTGACCCAGTCGGGGCAGGAGACAAAGGCAGACACGTGGTTGCGCAGGATATCCCAGGAGATGATATTGGGCTCGCCGCAGGCCAGACCCGCCATAATGGTGGAGAGATCGCCGGTCACATTCCTGGGTTTGCCGTCTCCGGCCAGGGCACTCTGGTAGAGGCAGTCCGCCGCCTGGGCCTCCATAACAATGAACTTCGGCGGATCGTGGGGGAAGAGGTTCGTGTAATAGCCCACCACCGCACCGGCGAGACTGCCCACACCGGCCTGGATAAAGACATGGGTAGGCCGGTTTACGCCGATCTGCCGCAGCTGCTCTGCGGACTCGCTGGCCATAGTTCCGTAGCCCTGCATGATCCAGCTGGGGATCTCCTCATAGCCTTCCCAGGCGGTATCCTGGACGATAACGCCCTGCTCGGCCTGGGCTGCCTCGGCAGCCGCCATACGCACGCAGTCATCGTAGTTTACATCCTCGATGGTCACCGCTGCACCCTCGGCGGCAATGCTGTCAAAGCGGGGCTTGCTGCTGCCCTTGGGCATGTGGACGACGGCCTTTTGCTTCAGCTTGTTGGCGGCCCAAGCCACACCCCGGCCATGGTTGCCGTCTGTGGCGGTAAAGAAGGTGGCTTGTCCGAAGTCCCTGCGGAACGCCTCGCTGGTCAGGTAGTCATAGGACATCTCTGAGACATCCCGGCCCATCTCTTTGGCGATGTACCGCCCCATGGCGAAGGAGCCGCCCAGCACCTTGAACGCGTTGAGGCCGAAACGGTGGGCCTCATTCTTCACATACAGTCCGCCCAGTCCCAGATATTTTGCCATGCCGTCCAGCTGGTCCAACGGCGTGATGGAATACTGGGGAAAGCCGCTGTGGAAGAAGCGGGCTTTCGCCACGTTGGACAGAGACATGAGGCCGATCTGCTTGTCACTGCTTTTCGGCATCTGGTTGGCAACCCATTTGATTGATTCCATTTATGTTTCCTCCATTTTGTCCGGATGGTTCCGGATTGAATTCAGAGCCTGTATTCACAGGCGCTCAGTGCTTTTTCTGTGTATATTGATGCAGCCAGCCCCCGCCCCTTAGAGCCTGTTTAATATCTCCCCGCGCACGTCTTGACGGCGGATTTTCCGCCCAGACTTCGTTAAAAACCCTTACAATCCGTCACCGCCAAGGACGACAACGCGGCCATGCGCGCTTTGTACCCCCGAGCTTTTGCCAGGATTTCTGATGATTGCTATAGATGCCGTCGGGAAGCCGGAGGCCTTGCCGCAGTCACTCCCCGGCGGGCCGGTCCTTTGGCAGAACCAGATTGAGTATGATAGCCATGACAGCTGCCGCCACAACAGGGGTGGAGCCAAATACGGTGGCCACCCAGCCAGGAAAGCCGCTGCCGGACAGGCAGCCGGGCACCTGCGTAATTCCCGTACCCAGGGCAACGGATAAACCGGCCACCGTGCTTTTCCGCACGGTGAACTCTCCGTCCGAGGCGATCATCCGGATGCCGGTCATGGCAATCGCCGCAAAGACGGACAGGGTGGCTCCGCCGATAACGCACTGGGGGATGGTCGTCAGCACGGAGGCAAATTTGGGCATAAGTCCCGCAATCAGCAGGATACCGGCCGAAAAGGCAAAGACAGCCCGGTTAATCACCTTGTTCACCGTGACGATCCCTACATTTTGACTGAAGGAAGCCACCGGCAGACCGCCGAAAAATACCCCGATGACGCTCATAATCCCCTGCCCGACAATACCGCCGGACAGCTCTTTGTCTGTGGGAACCCGTCCCATGCCGCCCATGGTGGTAGAGGTCAGATCACCAATGGTCTGCACGGAGTTGACAATATAAACAATGACAAGAGAGGCAATTGCCGAAGGGACAAATTCGATCTCAAAGGGCATCCACTGGGGCAGCGATACCCAAGGGGCTTCCGCCACACCGGACAAGTCTATGATTCCGGCAAGAAAGGCGGCGATATATCCTGCGATCATGCCAAACAGCAGAGAGCCCAGTTTCCAGATGCCGCGGGCAAAGTTGCTGAGAAGGACGACAACGGCAAAGGTAAACAGCGCCACGCCCCAGCTGCGTACCCCTCCGAACCATTCACCGGCCGCGTCGCCCCCTGCCATATAATGCACGGCGGTAGGATACAGGGAGATGCCGATGGTAAAGATGACCGTTCCCGTCACCAGCGGCGGAAACAGCTTGCGGATCGGTCTGACAAAAATGCCGAACACAACGGCAATCAGTCCTCCGATCAGCTCGGCGCCCAAAATGACAGGCAGCCCGAACTGTCCGCCAATCGCGGTCAGAGCGGGAACATAGGCAAAACTGATGCCCATAATGACCGGGAGCCGGGAACCGATGCGGTGAAAAAGCGGGAACAGCTGGAGGAGCGTGGCCAGCGCGGTAATCACAAGGGATGCCTGAATCAGCGTTGTCTTTTCACCGGCGCTCAGGCTGCATACTTCGCTGCCGGAAAGAATGATTGCCGGGGTAATCACACCCACGACAGCGGCTACCACATGCTGCAGTCCCAGAGGAATCAGCTGGCCAGCCGGCGGGATGCCCTCGTATGAAAATACGCCGGCAGTTCTCTTTTCTGGCAGTTCCATTAGAATCTCTCCCTTGCGCATTACAAAAAATTTTTAGCACTAAAAACTTTTTGTTGAAATCATAACCTGATTTTGATGGAAATGCAAGCATCTTTTTTATGCCTCTTCCGGAAAATAAGGGAAGCGACAGATCTCTTAGTAAATATGTACATTAGTTTTTCTGCGAAAATTCAAGAAAAGACGTCGGAAGTATAGAAAGATCAGAACTTTTCTTTGCAAAATGCAGAATGTGAGATTCTCCAGTTGTATATTCAGACAAATTTTTAGATATGCTAAAAATTTGTCTGAATATGGGGCGACGGCTGCGGAGCTTTGTACAGCAGGCCCCCCGCATAAATACAACATTTATGCGGGGGGCCTGTCATGTGCTGATAAAGAAGATGCACCTTTGTAGCCGTTGGGTTTGGGAGGAGCTTCCACGTCCATGTCATCGTAGGCCAGCAGCGCATGGATTCTACATATTTCCACGAATTCCGCGAAAATTTAAACTTGGATATTGGTTTGTCAAACCTTTCCAGGGAAAGCTCCATCAGACAATTTATGACAGCGTATCAAGAGGAGGTAAGCAACAGTAATAATGAAAGTCATTCGAGATATTGAGGACCACCCCGCTGATGTGGAGGGCTTTATCAGCACTGGAGAAATTCTCTGCACATAAATCGCAGAAAAAGTACTGATTCCAAGGAAGTTTTCGGAGAATTTCATTGAAAAAAGTTTCAAAGTATGCTATAATAAGGGTGTAGAAAAAGACACCCGCATTCCTGACAGCCAGGAGCAGCCGCACCTTGACAACTGCACAAAGTTGGATTGTACGCCATTTCAAGGAGAGAATGAGATGGCTAAAATTACCCGCACCGTTACCCTGAACGGCGTAAAGCACTGGATTCGGGCCAACACTGAACAGGAGTATGCCGAGAAGCTGCTGAAGCTGGTAGGCTCACAGAACACCGCCCAGCAGAACAGCAAGCACCTTTTCGCCGACTACGCTATGACCTGGTTTGAAACCTATTCTAAGCCCAACATTGAGACAGTGACCGCCACTACCTACAAGCGGCAGCTCACCCGCCACCTGCTCCCGGCATTCGAGGGATTGACCGTGGAGGAGCTGACCACCGATGATGTGCAGCGGCTATTCAATGGCATGACCGGCAGCAAGGCCACCGCCCCGTATAGCGTGGAGCAGATGCGGTTTTTGGTCCAGCATATTGGAGACATCAAGACTCAGAGCAGCACCCGGACCATCGGCCTGTCGGCTCTGGCGGTCCCCTATCTGCTCCAGGTAAAAGCCGGTGAATTTGTCTTCGGCGGCAAGTCTCCCTTGTCCTATACCCAAGTTCGCCGCATGTGCGACCGTATCAAGCGGGACATCGGTTTTGATGAAAACATCACGCCTATCCGGTTCCGCACTACGGTATTGACGGACCTGTACGACCAGACCAAGGACATCAAGTTAGCCCAGGCCGCAGCGGAACACACCACGTCAGCAATGACCCTGCGCTACTACGTCAAGGGCCGGGAAACGATTTCTAAAGCCGCCGCAGTTGTTGACCAGGCCTATTCCAGATAATTTCCCAAAATTGCAGAATATTTGCAAGCACGAAAACCGGGAACCCCTTGGGGCGCAATGGTTTGAAGATTGTGTGACCTCCGAAAAATTGCAAAACTCTTTGCAAAAAGCCTATCTTCCCGGCAAGGAGGTCATTCCTGATTTTTAAATACTCCCAAAAAGTTGCAAAAATTAAAGAAAAATCACCTAAATCCATAGATTTAGGTGATTTTCTTAGAGCTGCTGGCCAGATTTGAACCGGTGACCTCATCCTTACCAACTGCCATGGCAATATTTTTTACACATTTTCCGCTTGTTTATAGCCGTTTTTGTTCTATTTCATTTGCTTTCCAACACTCTTTGAAAACAGCATTTCCATGTGTTCCACACCTGTCTGTGGCTGATTATGTGGTCAGAAACCCTTGCGGCACTTGAGGTTTCAAGCCAGGAGCAACATTATTTTAACTCAAGGAAGTGGTCAAATTTGAATCAGGCTGTCTTAACCGGCTGTCAACTCAGAGGAAATATCAAGCGATGAATTGCACCTCCGTCTACAATGATAAGCAGATTTCCTAAAGTCCTGTCGACTGTGTAATTTGCTTGCTTTTCACCTCTGTATTTCTACATTTTATTCTCGAAAATCACTCGACTTACGGACTCCATTCCAGTATTGTATTGCGTGCAAAAGCCCCACAAAATACTGACATCAGGAGGAAACGTAAATGACCAGTACAAAAAGGCGCACCGCTGCCGCACTGACAGCAGCCATTCTCGCAGCCGCCCTCGCTGTACCTGCTACAGCAACGGATACCCCGGCTATTCGAGTGAGCAGCTACAAGGGCAGTACCCTGGAGGTGGGAGAGAGAAGTGGACTCATCATCGGTCCCAGCGGTACGGAGTACGCCGTCACCTCCAGCGACCCG
>JAAZZJ010000381.1 GCA_014237695.1 Oscillospiraceae bacterium
ATGCCGCCGGTGCCCAGGGCGCTGCCCGCGTCCCCGGCCAGGGCAAGGATCTCCGGCGTCAGCTCCCGGACCTCGCCCACGAGCCGGGCAGAGGGGTCCTTTCGGGGATCGGCGGTGTAGAGACCCTCAATGTCGCTCATCAGCACCAGCAGGTCCGCCTGGACGTTCACCGCCACGATAGCCCCCAGGGTGTCGTTGTCCCCCACGGCGATTTCGGCGGTGGCTACGGTGTCGTTCTCGTTGATGACCGGCAGAGCCCCCAGCTCCAGCAGCCGGGACATGGTGTTATGGAAATTCTCCCTGCGCTGGGGGTCTTCCACGTCGGACCCGGTGAGGAGGATCTGCGCTACCGTGTGGTGGTATTCAGAAAACAGCTTATCATATATATACATCAGTTCGCACTGGCCCACAGCGGCCAGAGCCTGCTTGGTGGGGATGTCGGAGGGCTTTTTTGCCAGGTTCAGCTTCCCCACCCCCATGGCGATGGCTCCAGAGGACACCAGCACCAGCTCATGCCCTGCATTCTTCAGGTCGCTCATGACCTTGCACAGCAGCTCCACCCGCCGGATATTCAGCTTCCCCGTGGCATGGGTCAGGGTGGAGGTGCCCAGCTTGACGACAATCCGCATATGGTTCACCCCTTTGGTATGATTATGCACAGTATACCACATTCTCATAGAAATTGGAATCGACATTTGCTACAGTATCTGCTATACTACAGGCATATTTTCAGTTCTTTTGCGTCATAAACAGCAGAAAGGAGTGATGTTCCATGGAGGACGTCCAGATCATCGACCTGTACTGGCTGCGGGACGAGCGTGCCATCGGGGAGACGGACGCAAAATACGGGAGCTTCTGCCACAGGATCGCCATGAATATCCTGCACAGCTTTCAGGACAGCGAGGAGTGCGTCAGCGACGCCTACGGCCGCTGCTGGGACACCATGCCGCCCCAGCGGCCGGAAAGCCTGCGGGCTTATCTGGGAGCGATACTGCGCAATCTGTCCATCAGCCGCTACCGGGCCGCCCACGCCCAGAAGCGGTTCGGCGGTGCGGAGGTGCTGCTCAGCGAGCTGGCCGACTGCGTGCCCTCGCCGGACAACGTCCAGCGGAGCGTGGAGGCGGAGGAGCTGGGTGAGCTGATCGCCCGCTGGCTGAGAAAGCTGGAGCGGGAGGACCGGACGCTGTTCATCCGGCGGTACTGGAACGGCGATGGCGTGAAGGAGCTGGCAGAGGAACTGGGCGTTCGGCCCAACGCCCTGACCAAGCGGCTGCTGCGGCTGCGGGAGGCCCTGCGCCGGGAGTTGGAGCGAGAGGGGGTCAGCGTATGAATCGGAAGGCGGAGATTTTCTTTGACGCCATCACCCTTCTGCCGGAGGATATGGTGGAGGAGGCACAGGTATACACTTTCCGGAAGAGCCGGACCGCCTGGAAGAAATTCGGGAGCCTGGCGGCCTGTCTGATGCTGGTGGTATCCCTGGGCCTGCTGGCAGCGCTGCCCAGGGGATGCGGCGCTGCCCCGGGGGGCAACAGCACAGCCCCGTCTGACGCATCCGGCAATGTGGCTCCGACGGACAGCGCGCCGCAGGATCCCCAGGACAGTCCCGGGACCCCGGAGGCCAAACCCAGCGACGGTGCCGGAACCGTCCAGTTCACTGCCAGAGTGGTGGAGGTTCTGGATTCCGGAGCCCGGTCTGCTGTGCTGGTGGAGCCATTGGAGGGTGAGGCCGAGAGAAATTCGGCGGACCGGATTGCAGTGACTGTGGAGGGCGAAATACCGGCGCTGGCGGCGGGGGACCTGGTGCGCGTCACCTATGACGGTCTGATACAGGAGACCTATCCCGCCGGGATTTCCGGAGCCGTTTCCATTGAAAAGCTGGAGGAGAGCGAATAACGGACGCAAAAAGGCCCGCGCCGGAAAAATCCGGCGCGGGCCAAACGATCTTTTTCGTCAGCCGGCAAGGTAGTTTCTGACCAAAATCTGCAGAAGTTCATCGCGGTCTACCTTGCGGATCAAGGTACGGGCCTGGTTGTGGTTGGTGATATAGGTGGGGTCCTCAGAGAGAATGTAGCCCACGATCTGATTGATGGGATTGTAGCCCTTCTCCTCCAAGGCCTGGTACACAGTCAGCATAATCCGGTGGATCTCCGCGTCCTGATCGATGACGAAATCAAACTTCCGGGTGTAGTCGTCCACGCCTGCACCACCTTTCCCTCATATTTATTCCTGCTTAGTATACTCGTTTTTTTCCCCGCTGTAAAGAGAAAAAACGGAATGTTACATAGATGTAATATTCGACAAATTCCCCATGCCGGTGGAAATAGCAAAAATAAACTGCAAAAAAGACGGAAATGTCAATAGTAAATGCGAAAAAATATAAAATTTTTTTCA
>JAAZZJ010000382.1 GCA_014237695.1 Oscillospiraceae bacterium
CGCCACCGCTCAGGAGGCCGTTGAGGAGACCGTGCGGATGCTGAACGTCTACGCGGACTTCTGCGAGAATTACCTCGCCATGCCCGTGACCCGCGGCCGGAAGACCGACAAGGAGAAGTTCTCCGGGGCCGAGGACACCTACTGCGTGGAGTGCATGATGCACGACCGCAAGGCCCTTCAGGCGGGCACCAGCCACTACTTCGGCGACGGTTTCGCCAAAGCTTTTGACATCACCTTCACCGGAGCGGACAACCAGCTCCACCATCCCCATCAGACCAGCTGGGGCGTCAGCACCCGTCTCATCGGCGGCATCATCATGACACACGGCGATGACAACGGCCTGGTGCTGCCCCCCCGCGTGGCGCCCATCCAGGTGGTTGTCCTCCCCATCGCCCAGCACAAGCCCGGCGTCATTGAAGCCGCCCAGGGCCTGAAGGACCGTCTGGAAAAGGCAGGCGTCCGCGTAAAGCTGGACGACAGCGACAAGGCTCCCGGCTGGAAGTTCGCGGAGTATGAGATGCGGGGCGTGCCTCTCCGTGTGGAGATCGGCCCCAAGGACATGGAGAAGGAACAGTGCTACATCGCCCGCCGGGATACCGGCGAGAAGGCATTTGTTCCCCTTGCGGAGCTGGAGAGTACCGTGGCAAAGCTCCTGGACGAGATCCACGACAACATGTTCGCTATGGCGAAAAAGAATCTGGAGGACAACACCTTCTTCGCGGACACCTGGGAAGAGGTCAGGGTGCTGGTGGAGAAGAACAGCGGCGGCTTCGTCCATACCAAGTGGTGCGGCTCTCTGGACTGCGAGCTGGCCATGAAGGAGAAGGTGGGCGTCACCTCCCGCTGTATGCCTCTGGACCAGTCCGGCGCCGCCGGCAAGTGCCCGGTGTGCGGCAAGGAGTGTACCACCGACATCATCTGGGGCGTAGCGTATTAAAACCGGGGGCGGGCCTGACGGCCCGCCCTTTTGCTGTCAATATTTCCGGATCTCCAGCGACTCGTCGTCTTCCCCTTTTTCGATGGAGCGGATCACCATGTCATACTGCACATCGTCACTGACCTTCACGTGGACCCGGTCCCCCGCCTTCCGGCCCAGTATGGCCTTCCCCACGGGAGACTCCTTACTGATGAGCCCCTTCCCCGCATCGGAGCGGAGGGTGGTGACAATCCGCAGTGTCATCTCCCGCCCCAGCTTCTCATGAAAGGCAACCACCTTATCAAACAGCCCCACCGTGTCCTCTCCGGAGTCTGTGGAGATCACCTTCGCGGTGCTGACCATCCTTTGCAGATAGCGAATACGACTGTCGTTGCGGTTTTTCTCCTGCTTGGCACACTTGTACTCAAAATTTTCGCTCAGGTCTCCAAATGCCCGGGCAGTCTGGACGTCCTCGATCAACCTGGGCCGCAGGACACGGACCCGGTAGTCGATCTCTTCCTTCATTTTCTTAATATCGACCTCAGTCAGTTCATCATACATAGGGATACCTCTCTTCTCCTGTCTGGTTGCTCTATTATAGCACAACGGGGAGGAAATAGCCAGCCGTTTCTTTGCGGCGTACCCCAGACTATAATGTTCATATTCCAACGGTACATCCAGCAAACCAGCACCCCGGGGAGTCTGCCCCGCTACACGGTAGGGGGCACCGATGACCGCGTTAAAATAGACGCAGAAGTTTCCCGAAGCGGACAGCAGAAAGTTTAGACAAAACCGGCTGTGCCTCGGGCGCAAAACAAATTACCCCCGTAATACAGGAGGATCCTTAAGGAACGTAGTTCCTTAAGCACGTTTTTGCCTACTTTTGGCGTGTGCCAAAAGTAGGCGAGGAGTCCGGGGGCGAGAAGCCTCCGGGCTATCGGGCAGAAACCGCTCCCCCGCCGCCGGAGGCGGCAAAGCAGAAACCGCGGCGCACAGCGCCGCGGCTCCTAAGCCTTTTTATTTGGAGAAAATGATCTTCTCGCTGTTAAACATCCGCGCCAGAACAACTACTCCAACCAGCGTCACCACAACATTCACCCCAACGGTAGCCGCCACGCCCAGCGGCAGCACGGAGAAGGAAAACACTCCCACCATACACTGCACGCTGTTATACAGCGGGATGCAGTATTCCGCCAGTTCCTGAGACGCGCCGCCGCCGAACATGCCAACGATCCCCAGTCCCATGACCACCAGCATCACGGGCATCACATAAGTCTGCGCCTCCTTGATGGTCTTGGCAAAGGCGGAGAGCAGGGAGATGATGGTGACCATCACCAGCACCGTGGACAGGATCACCGCCGCCAGCAGCAGGTACTCCCGGACCCCGTAGATAGCGGCGTTGACCGTGTCCGTCAGGCTCCCCATCATCTTCGGCAGGGACAGGATGGTCCCCACCGTGCTGGAGGC